>JADZBY010000811.1 GCA_020851855.1 Anaerolineae bacterium | reverse complement strand
GCGGGGCCGTCGCGGAAGGGATAGAGCACAAAACGGCCTTCCGGGTCGCGCTGGAGCAGCACACCAATGCCGCCATATTGCCCGGCCAGCACGTTCGACTCGGCAGCGGCGACCGGCGGCTCGATGAAGAAGGTCAGCCGGTCATTGAGCGCGCCCACCAAGCCACGAATCGCGCCATATTCGAGCGCGGTCTGTTCCGGCAGCTCGCGCAGGTAGTGCTCGCTCAGCAGGCTTTGCGCCTGGGACAGCAGCGGGTACTGGAGTTGCTGCAACTGGTCCTCGGAAAAGCCGCCCGCATAGACTTTGCCGGGATCGGAAACGATGCCCCGCACCAGAAAGCCCGCACCGAACACACCGGCCAGCACCAACCCGACAAGCATCCCGCGTACCAGCGCCGCCAGCCACGGCGTGTGCCCGCTGCGCCCGGCGACCACGCCGCGCGGCTCTACGTCTGTCTTCATATCCGCTCCAATGACAACGACGGCCCGTTGCCGGGCAATGTGGACAGATTCTAGCATGGCTTGGCGTTATGTACAGGACGGACCGGCGCAGGCGGACAACGCAGGCGTTGTCCCTACGGCGTTTTGTGCAGGGACCGGCCTGCCTCGTCCGCCGTTGGCATGGGATGTGTGCAGGCGGACAACGCAGGCGTTGTCCCTACGGCGTCTTGTGTAGGGACTGGCCTGCCTCGTCCGCCGTTGGCATGGGATATGTGCAGGCGGACAACGCAGGCGTTGTCCCTACGGCGTCTTGTGTAGGGACCGGCCTGCCTCGTCCGCCGTTGGCATGGGATGTGTGAGGCGGACAACGCAGGCGTTGTCCCTACGGCGTCTTGTGTAGGGACGGGGCAGGCCTCGTACGCCGTTGGCTTGGGATATGTGCAGGCGGACAACGCAGGCGTTGTCCCTACGGCGTCTTGTGTAGGGACGAGGCCTGCCTCGTCCGCATGTGCCTCGTCCGCGCGCGCGTTTTCACCCCTCTCCATGAGGGAGAGGGGCCGGGGGTGAGGGTCCTCACGCGCCGCGCTTCAGCCCACGCCGCGCGACGACGGCAAAGCCGATAACCGCCAGGCCGCCCAGCACCACGAGCGCGATCAGCTTGAACATGCGGCTGCTGGCCGAGAGCGCCACCAGCCCAAAGGCGAGGCAGAACACGTAATAGCCCGCCACCAGCAGGCGCGGTGAGACGCCCGCATCGATGAGGCGAAAATGCAGATGGCCCCGGTCCCCGATCAGCGGGTTTTTGCCCACCGCCAGCCGCCGCGCCACCTGCCAGGCCACATCCAGCAGCGGCAGGCCCATGACCAGCAAGATGGTGGCCATTTTCGCCCCGCCGATGATGGACAGCGCGCCAGTCGTGAAGCCCAGGTATACCGCGCCGCCGCCCATGAAGATCGAGGCCGGATACCAGTTGAAGGCCAGAAAGCCGAGCGCCGCGCCCATGAGCGCCAGCGGCAGCAGGCTGACGCTGAGCTGCCCTTCGCGCACGGTGTGGATGAAGAGCAGCAGGGCGGCGATCACGTTCACGCCCGCCGCCAGGCCGTCCGCGCCATCCAGCCAGTTCACCGTGTTCATCATCAGCACCAGCCAGAACAGGCTGATGATGATCGTGACGAGGTGCGGCCAGGGCGCGGTCATTTCGCCGGTGAGTGGGTTGTTGAAGCGCTCGATGAAGATCAGGAAGGTGATGGCAATCCCGGCGGCGATGAATTGTGCGACAAACTGCGGGATGGCGCTCAGGTCGAAGCGATCATCGAGCGCCCCGGCGATGAAGATGAACGCGCCGCCCAAAAGCAGTCCGGTCAGCCGGATGGCCTCGTTCGGATCGGCCCGCTCCACGGGCAGCAGTTGGGCGACGAGCGCGGCCAGCGTGAACGCGCCCCACAAGGGCAGCCCACCGAACTTGGCGACGGGCCGGGCGTGCCGCCGCCTGCCGCCCGGCGTGGCCACCATGCCCATCCGGAAGGCGAGACGGCGCGCCACGAGCGTTAGCGCCACCGAGGCGGCCAGCGCCAGCGCAAATACAATGCCCGCCGAGAGCCAGTAGTCGGGCGTCATCCGAGGTCCAGGCGCAGACCGTCGGTGAAGCGCCACGTCCCGCCCGTCATCGTGCCCAGCACACGCGCCTTCAGGATGTCGTCCGGTGGGATGGCCATCAGATCGCGGTCCAGCACGACGAGATCGGCCAGGAAACGCGGCGCGAGCTTGCCCAGGTGGTGCTCCATGCCCGCCGCATAGGCCGGACCCTGCGTGTAGCCGCGCAGCGCCTCATTCACGCTCAGGCGCAACTCCGGATACCAGCCGTCGGGGCTGGGTGAGCCATCCGGACGGCGGCGCGTCACGGCGGCGTGCATACCACGCAGCGGCTCGTATGACTCGACGGGCGAATCGGAGCCGAACGCCACGCGCGCGCCCGCGTCGATCTGCAGCCGGGCGTTGTAGGCGTACCGGCTGCGCGCGCCCCAGTAGGCGTCTGACATGCGGTAATCCGACGTGGCGTGAATGGGCTGCATCGAGGCGATCACATCCAGCGCGGCAAGGCGCGGCCCGTCGCCGGGGTGGATGAGCTGCACGTGCTCGATGCGGTGGCGGCGGTGCTGCGGGGCGACGCCGGCTGCGGATTCTTCTTTGCGCACGGCCTCGTACACGTCGAGCACGTCATGCACGGCCCGGTCGCCGATGGCGTGGATGGTGGCCGGGAAGCCGGCGCGGCTGGCCCGGCTCACCAGCTCGTACATCGTCTCTTTGTCGGTGACGCTCACGCCGCGATTGCTCGGCTCGCCCTCATACGGGTCGATCATCAGGGCGGTGCGTGGGCCAAGCGCGCCATCCGCGAAGATTTTCAGCCCACCCAGCCGCAGCCAGTCGTCGCCAAAGCCCCAGCGCAGGCCGAGCGCGATGGCGTGATCGATATACGGGTCGTTGATGTTCTTCACCACGCGCAAACCCAGCCGCCCGGTCTGGCGCAGAATTTGCATTGCCTCGAAGGCGCGCGGGCCGTCGTAATCGTGCAGGCCGGTCATGCCCGCCGCCCAGAACAGGCGTTGTGCTTCGTACAGGCGGTCCGCAAGCTCTTCCGGCGTGGGCGGCGGGATGAGCGACTCGACCATCTCGATGGCGCTTTCGAGCAGAATCCCGGTGGCATGGCCGCGCCCATCGCGCTGGATCACGCCGTCCGCCGGATCGGGCGTCGAGTCGGTGATCCCGGCCAGGCGCAGCGCGGCAGCATTGACCCAGGCGGCGTGCCCACTACGCGCCTTGAGAAAAACCGGGTGGTCCGGCGCAACCGGGTCAAGGTCCTGGGCCGTCGGGAACGCGCCGCCTGGCCAGTCGGCCTGCGCCCAGCCGCGCCCGCGTACCCAGACGCCGGGCCGGGCAGCCGCCACCCCAGCCGCCACCCGCGCTATCGCCGCTTCCTTGGACGGCAGGTCCATCAAGTCGATCTCGGTCAGGCCCATCGCCGTCCATTGCCAGTGCAGGTGGGCATCCACGAAGCCGGGGTAAATGAACGCGCCGCCCATGTCGTCGACGCGCGTGGTGCGCTCGGCCAGCGCGCGCAGGGCTTCGTCGCCCAGGGCAAAAATACGCTCGCCGCGAATGGCAAGCGCAGCGGCGGCAGGTCGAGCCGGGTCCAGGGTGGCGATTCGGGCGTTGATCAGAAGGCGGTCCATGCGCGTTTCACCTGCATTGCGTCCGGACAAACGACGCGATTGTACCGCAAAACGCCCGTTTCATGCGCCGCGCCTGCCCGGTTGGGGCGGGGCAATCGCCTCACCCCCGGCCCCGCTCCATGCCGGCGCGTGCTTCCCCCTCTCTACGCGGTACTCCGCGTGGAGAGGGAGAAGGGGGTTGAGGTTGTTTTGATGCGATGGCCCTGATCCCGCCTCAACTTCCCGGGGTCGGTGTGGACGATGGTGTCCCGGGGATGTCGGTCGCGACCGGGATCGCCACATCCGAGGGCGAAATCTGCACCAACCCGGCGCTGACCCACGCCGCGCGCCCGTCGGGCAGGATGATTTGCAGCCAGTTGCCCTGGGCGGTCCGGCCAATGATCGGGAATGACTGCCCGAACGTCGCGATGCCCAGCCGCACGAACGATGTT
>JADZBY010000810.1 GCA_020851855.1 Anaerolineae bacterium | reverse complement strand
CCCGGAGATCGTCGCGCGCCTCAAGCCGGAATTCGCTCCCGATGGCTGATCGCTGATGACCCAGGTGTTCATGATGTCTTGAGCCCTCGCCGAGCTATTCGGCCGTCCTAAAAGTGTTTACGATGTCTTGAGCCCTGACACATAGTAGGTAACCTGCATAGTGCTGGCGCCAACTTCGGCCGCTCCAGCATTCGAAATAAGCTCTCGAAGCAGCTCCAGCGGGTCAGTGCGTTCCAAGATGAGTTGCTTCATCAGCGCCACTTCTTGGAAGAACAGGTCGACATCCTTCGCATCGCTGACGATGAAGTTGTTGTTGCTCATGGAACGAGTCCCTTTTCTCTGATGGCCCGCAAGTTATCAGATAATATATCGCCTTATAATTGAGCAGGGCGTTTGGCGGACACGCGGCGGGTTCGCTACAACTCGCGTAGCCTGTCCTGCAGTTCGCGCAATTCTGGACAGCGGTTTAGTATTCCAGTGAATCCAGCCGCTAGCGCCTCGCGCATCAAGCGCTTTCTTCCCCTACCTGGTTCCTCAGTACGGCCATAGGTCTCTAAGAACGGCACAAAGTGCCGCTCCTTGAGTTCACAATCGTCGCGAACTACCGCCCAGCGGTCCTGCAATTTGCTTACATGGCCGGCCAGCAGCCAAGCCTCCACTTCTGGTATGGCTGCACACCCAATGAGCCGCATCCCGGCTGCTTCCGCGTCCTGTTCCATTGACACGAGTGTCGTGTCCCTCCCCTGGCAGTCATCATCAGGGAGGAATAGCGCCAGGTCCATGTGCTTGTAGCGCTCATAGATCTGCGGCAAGGCCAAACGCACCGTGGAAATGCCCCCCAACCGGGGATTGGACATGACGTGAACGTGAGCAGAGACCTTGCCAACCGAACGCAACAGCCGCTCCACCAGAGGTTGCAGGATGTAGCCGTTGTGGGTCGGATCCTCGGGGATAACGAGAACTCTCATAAGAGACTCTCGAACCATCCCTCGGCGAACAGGTCACCCAGAGGTTGACGCCTAACAACTCGCTGGAAATCGGGAAGCTGAGTTAGGGACTGAATGACTGACCGGCCACTGGCGTCCCGTGCACAGTGAAATGTGGTGGCGTAGTGGTCCGGCTTCAGCCAGGCAAGCAGTAGTGGCGAGTGTGTCGTCGCCAACACCTGTAGTTCTCCAGACGTTGTCCGGTTGTCGAGCAATTCAACCAACAGCCGCAAACGGGTGGGATGAATGCCGTTCTCGATCTCTTCAAGCAGAAGCAGACCAGGCAAGTCAGGCTGCAGGAGCGCCGCAGTAAGTGCCGCAAACCGGAGCGTGCCGTCTGAGAGAACCGGCGCTGGAAACTCGCGTTCACCTTCGCGCACCGCAAACAACGGTTCACTGAGTGCGCCCTTCTTGATGACGACGCTGTCGATCTCGCGTGGGGTAAGCTCGCGTAGCCAGCCTTCGTACGCGGCGCGAGTACTAGCTTTACCCAATAGCCCTTGCACCAGGGCAGCGAAGTTTTCGCCATGCTCCCCCATGCGATTTGCGCGCCGCGCCTGAGAATACTGCCGTAGTACGGTTGGCTCAAGATAAAGAGGCTGCTGGTTGCTCAGAGCAGTACTGAAATCCTGCAACATGTCTTGTATGTCTTCCGATATGTTGCTATCCTGGCGCAGTTGATGTAGAAGCGGGCGATGTCGCTCATATGGTCGAGCTGCGGGTCTCCCAGGACGGCCTGTGTATACCCGTGCATAGAGCACGGGGGTCGAAACGCCCGCGTCAGTACTTGCATAGACATCTCGGCCATCAAGAAGTAATCGTTCCTGATATACCCTGCCTGTTGCTGGCTCCAGTCGGATGACGTATCTGAAGGACCGCCCATCGAGCGTGAGGGTTAGTGAGAAGCTGCAATCTTCGTAGACGGCACGAGACTGCTTGCCCTGTTTGTTCTCCAGGGGCTGGAAGAGTGCCTCACTGCTTCCGCCGCGGATACCTTCCCAGGCCACGCTAGTTGCGCCCTTCGGTCTGCCGTCGAAGATTTCGCTCACGGTGAATCCATATCCAACGCCCTGCAAGACTCGCAATGCATCCAGCAGGTTTGACTTTCCACTAGCATTCGTTCCGATCAGCAAGTTCAGACCGCCTAACACAATATCGGCTTTGGCGAGGCTCTTGAACCGGCGAACGATTAGCCGCTGCAGCATGTCGCCTCCTTACAGGTGACCTATCATCATTATACGGGGCGACATATCTGGACAGGTATGCCACATGCCGATTGCGTTACAGCATCCCCAATTGCTCCCCGCCCTCCCTCTGCTTCTTCTTTCCCTTCCCCAGTGTCCCCTTGGTCTGAGTCCCCCGCCCTTTAGACCCCACATTGTCCTTCGACCCCTTCTTTTCGTGCAGCCCCGCCGCTACCTCCGCCTCATACTGCTCGTGGTTTAGCCGTAATAACCGCGCCAGCACCTCCCGCCGCGCCGCTTTGCTCAGCGTGAACCGCGTCCCCTGCGGCGTCTCATGGAAGCCATGGCCCAGGTCCAGGTCCTCCCAGCCATACGCCGCCGCCACCGCCTTGTCCATCTCGACGTGGAGCTCGCGCAGGTGGGCAATGTCGGCGTTGCGCTCGTCAGGGTCGTGGAAGCGGTTGAATATTGCCGTAAGACCTTCGTTCCGCGCCTCAATCGTGCAACGTCGATGTTCATGATAGGCATCGCCGATGCTACGCAATGAACGAATCGCTTGGCCGAGTGGCATCGGAAAAGTCTCGAAACAGTCAGATGGCGAATATCGCAAGTCACTCTTCAGAGTAGAGCCATATGTCCATGCCCATACTTCATGGATTGAAGACTGAAGGAGCGCAAAGTTGCCCCCATCATCAAAGGAAAATACAACGGTTACATCGGAATAGATGATGTTGCTTGGGACGAAGGCAAAGGCGTGAGTCTGGGTGACGCGAGTTCGTAACAAGACGCGCCGCAGTAGCGACAATTCTTGGAGAAGCTCCACTCTTGGACGCGTAAATCGCCACCATATCTCTCGACGCTGCTTGTTGGGGTTAGCCAAGCGTTCCGGATAGACTTTCTCGCGAACAATTCGAAGACAGTCTGGATAGTCTGCCGCCACCTTGCCAGGAAAATCGGCCGGTACGCTACCAGTACTCAGCCACCTACTTCTTTCGGGATTACTGGCAGAGGCCCAGGAACCTATTGCTTGGCGATCGAGGGGCCAATCGAAGAAGTTTATGACCCATCGGCTGGGAGATTGATCTGGCCTACTATTGAAGTCCTGCACAGTGATGTATGGGAACAAGACATCCGCGTTTCTTTGGTCTCTTTCAATTAGGTCACGGGCTGCCTCAGGCTCCATGATGAAGCCCATGCCTAGTACATCCACGCCACGGAACGCTTTCCCTGCATTCTCTTGAAGAGCCCGTGGCGTGCCAGTCTGAGAGGTATCGTCGAGATAGGCAGAGATGGTAAGGACTTGGATATTGTTCAGAAATTTCGCACCCTCAAACTGCCCTCTTAAGATATACACAACGCTAACATACACTGCCGCCATGCCAGGCCAGGGAGTTGACGTTTCAGCTCGATAGATTTGACCCCCCTGAGCTAGAAGGTGGTCTAGGCCAGTCTCACGAGTGTCAGCCTGGGCAATCGTGTTCGTTGCGATGAGACCAATGGCACCACTGCCATGCCCCACCAATGCAAACGCGCGACGAAAGAAGAACGCACACAAGTCAGCTTGTCCGTGGGCTGCCAAGTACGCCGAGCGTAAATACCCAAAGTAATCATCTCCCAGCATTGTGCTTATGCGTCCACCCCCCAGGAATGGTGGATTCCCCACAAACGCGCCAAACCCTCCCCGCTCAAACACCTCCGGGAATCCAAACGGCCAATGAAACGCCCTGACCTTCCGCGCCGCATTCACCGCTTCCCGCGCTTCGGCGCTGTCGGGCTGCCCCTTGGCGAAGTACTCCAGCAGCAGGGTGCTCAGCCGTGCTTCGACCTCCTTGGGCTTCAGCCCTAGCAGCTGCGTGCCGACGAGCAGGTCGCAGCCCAGCTTCACCCGTGCCATTGCGGCTTCGGCCTCGGCCAGCAGGGCGGCCTTCCGCTCGGCGTCTCGTACCTCACGCACTTCAAAGCTCTCCAGCTCGCGGCGCTTGGCCCGCGCGGTTTCAAGCTGCTGGCCCAGGGTCTCGTCAAAGAGCGTCACGGCGCTGTCCCTGAGCCCGTGCGCCCAGCGCAGAAACATGTCCTCGTCGGCGCCCACCAGAGAATCGCCGCACTTCAGCGCGTGGTCCAGGAAGGTGAACGGCCGGTTGCGGTCGAGCGTGATCAGCCACAGCGAGAGCTTGGCCATCTCCACCGCCAGCGGGTTCTTGTCCACGCCGTACAGGCAGCGGT
>JADZBY010000809.1 GCA_020851855.1 Anaerolineae bacterium | reverse complement strand
TCTCTACTCAAGAGCACAGGCTGTAGCAGTTCCCTGTCCGAACGTGCCCGCACGGGGTATAATCCGGGGCCGCTACAGAAACTTGCTAGTGTCCACTTTTCCACTTCAGGAGAGTTTTCCTCATGGCAATTCGGATTGGCATCAACGGGTTCGGGCGTATTGGCCGCCAGGTCGTGCGCGCTATTCGCGAGAAGTACCCGAACGACTTCGACATCGTCGCGTTCAACGACCTGGGCGATCTGAAGACGATGGCCCACCTGTATCGCCACGACAGCAACTACGGCAATTACCACGGCACGGTCACGGCCAAAGAGGGCGCGCTGGTCATCGACGGCGACGAGATCAAGGCCTTTGCCGAGAAAGACCCGGCCAAGATTCCGTGGGGCGATCTGGGCGTCTCTATCGTGCTGGAGAGCACCGGCAAGTTCACCGAGGCGGAGAAGGCCAAGGCGCACCTGGTGGGCGGCGCGAAGAAGGTCGTGATCAGCGCCCCGGCCAAAGGCGAAGACATCACCATCTGCCTGGGCGTCAACGAGAAGAACTACGACCCGGCCAAGCACCACATCATCAGCAATGCGTCGTGCACGACGAACTGCCTCGCGCCCGCCGCGAAGGTCGTCAACGACAGCTACGGCATCAAGCGCGCCCTGATGACCACGGTGCACGCCTATACCAATGACCAGAACGTGCTCGACCTGCCGCACAAGGACCTGCGCCGCGCCCGCGCCGCTGCCCTGAGCATCATCCCGACCACCACCGGCGCGGCCAAGGCCGTGGCGCTGGTCATCCCGGAGCTGAAGGGCAAGTTCGACGGCATCGCGCTGCGCGTCCCGACCCCGACGGTGTCCATCGTCGACTTCGTGGCCGAGCTTGAGCGCCCGTGCACCAAGGAAAGCCTGATCGCCGCCTTCCGCGCCGCCGCCGAAGGCCCGATGAAGGGCATCCTGGGCGTCTCCGACGAACCGCTGGTGTCCATCGACTTCAAGGGCGACCCGCGCTCCAGCATCGTTGACGTGGAAATGACGCAGGTCATGGGCGATAACTTCGTCAAGGTCATGACCTGGTACGACAACGAGTGGGGTTACTCCGTGCGCTGCGCCGACCTCATGAAGCTCATGAGCGCCAACCTGTAACCTGATTTTCGCCTCTGGCCCTCGTCCCGGCCCGCCTGGCAAACGGCGCGGACCGGGGCGAGGGTTGTCTGGCCCGGCTAGGGACTCCTCTTTTCCCCTGACTGATACAGGAGAATGTTCCCGTGAACAAGAAGACGATCCGCGATATTGATTTGAAGGGCAAGCGCGTTTTGGTGCGCGTGGACTTCAACGTACCGATCAGCGGCGGGGCCGTGAGCGATGCGACGCGCATCACGGCGGCGCTGCCCACGCTGAAGGCGATTCTGGCCCAGGGGCCGAAGTCCGTCGTGCTCATGTCGCACCTGGGGCGGCCCAAGGGCGGGCCGGACCCGAAATACTCGATGAAGCCCGTGGTGGGCGAACTGGAAAAGCACCTCGGCGCGCCGGTGACGTTCGTGGAAGACCCGATGTCCGAGGCGGCGGTCGAGATGGTGAACGGGCTGCCCGCCGGGACCGTCGTGGTCCTCGAAAACACGCGCTTTTACCCCGGTGAAGAGAAGAACGACGCCGAACTGGCCAAAAAATTCGCCCGGTTTGGCGACGTGTACGTGAACGATGCGTTCGGCTCGGCGCACCGCGCCCATTCCTCGACGGAAGCCGTCGCCAAGCTGATGCCCGCCGTGGCCGGCCTGCTCATGGAAAAAGAGCTGGACTACCTGGCGACGGCATTGGAGAACCCGAAGCGCCCGATGGTCGCCATCCTGGGCGGCGCGAAGGTGTCGGACAAGATCAAGGTCATCGAGAGCCTGCTGTCGAAGGCCGACAAGCTGCTGATCGGCGGCGGCATGGCCAACACGTTCTTCCGCGCACAGGGCCATTCGATGGGCGCGTCGCTCGTGGAAGAGGGCGCGGTCGAGATGGCGAAGGACCTGCTCACCAAGTCGGGCGGCAAGCTCGTTTTGCCGGTGGATGCCGTCATCGCCGACAAGATGGACAACGACGCCGCGACGAAAGTGGTCAGCACATCCGAGGATGTGCCCGATGGCTGGCTGATCGTGGACATCGGCCCGAAGACGGTCGAAGCGTTTGCCGCGATTCTGGCCGACGCCAAGACGATTGTCTGGAACGGCCCGATGGGCGTCTTTGAGCAGCCGAACTTCGCCAAAGGCACGAACGGCGTGGCGAAGGCGCTGGGCGAACTGACCGGCAAGGGCGCGATCACGATCATCGGCGGCGGCGACTCGGCGGCGGCGGTGCAGCAGGCCGGGCTGGCCGAGAAGATGACGCACATCTCGACGGGCGGCGGCGCGAGCCTCGAATTGCTCGAAGGTCAGGCGTTGCCCGGCGTGGTGGCGCTGAACGATAGATAGGCGACTTTATCCCGACTCCTCTCGCTGCAAAACGCGGGGATACAAAACGTAAGTCAACGCCTTATCCTGCACGATGGGATGGGGCGTTGCTGTTTGACGTCTTCTCTTGCAGGACTATAATGGCGATCATCGGCGGCTGGATGACGAGGCGAACGATGCGGCAGGTTTTGCTTTACCCCGGCGAAGACGGCTACTGGGTTGCGGAATGTCCGAGTTTGCCAGGCTGCCTGTCCCAGGGCGCGACGAAAGAAGAGGCAATCGCCAATATCCAGGAAGCGATTGAGGGGTATCTAGAAAGCCTCGAAGGGCGGAACTTGCCGATACCCGAAGGGTGAACGCGCGGAACCAGTGCCAGCATCAGGCCGTTTTTCGCGGTACACTCCCACGCGGCGGTTCGATTCGGACCGCCGTCGTGTGTTGGAAGGACAAGCGCATCACGGGAGCGATTATGCTGGACTACCTGTACGCCGCCATCCTGGGCGTCATCCAGGGCCTGACCGAGTTCCTGCCCATTTCCTCGACAGGTCACCTGCTCATCACCTCGGCGGTATTTGGATTCCCCACGGCGGCGCTCGGCGTGTCCGACCCGGCTGGTTTCCGCGATACGTTCGCCGTGTTCATCCAGCTTGGCACGGTGTTTTCGGTGCTCGTCTTCTACGCGCGCGACCTGCTCGGCCAGCTGCGGAGCGTCACGCACGATCCGCTCACGCAGCGCTTCTGGGTGTATCTGTTCCTGGCCTTCGTCCCGGCAGGTGCGGTCGGCTTTCTGCTGCGCGACTGGATTCAGGCGACGTTGTACAATCCGCCGGTCATCGGCGCGGCGCTGGCGCTGGGCGGCGTGGTCCTGCTGCTGATCGAGCGGATGCCGCGCCAGCCCACCACGCACCAGGCGGAGCGCATCACACTCGGCCAGACGCTCAGCATCGGCCTGATGCAGATGGTGGCGCTCATCCCCGGCGTGTCGCGGTCGGGCGCGTCCATCGTGGGCGGCTTGCTGAGCGGGCTGGACCGGGTGGCGGCGACCAAGTTCTCGTTTTACCTGGCGCTGCCCAGCGTCGGCATTGCGACCGTGTACCAACTCGTGAGCGCGCTGCGCGACGGGATGATCAACGCCGAGCAACTGCCCATCCTGCTGCTGGGCGCGGCGGTGGCGTTCGTGGTCGGCTGGATGAGCATCGCGTGGCTGCTTCGCTTCGTGGCGAGAAACACCTTCCGGCCCTTCGGCTGGTATCGGATTGCCATCGGCGCGCTGATCCTGTTCCTGGCGCTGTTCACGCAGGCGCTGTCGGGCTGATGCCGTGGCGGAAACCCTCACCCCACCGTGCTCCACGACTTCACTACGCTTCCGGCCATCAAGTCGGGCTGATGGGGTGGCGGAAACCCTCACCCCAACCCCTCTCCCTCAGGGCGAGGGGCTAGAGACGGACGCACGGCGGGCCGAGCACACCGGGCGAATGGAGCGTATTAGGCGGACAACGCAGGCGTTGTCCCTACACGTTTCTCGGCGTGGGGGCCTTCTCATCATTCTCGCCTACGTTGCGCTGGCGGTGGGGTACGCGCTGGCGACGCCCATGTACGAAGCGCCGGACGAAAGTTACCATTTCGCCTTTGCGCAACGGCTGGCGCAGTCCTGGGAACTGCCGGTGCAAGACCCGGAGCGCGTCACGCCCTGGTATCAGGAAGGCAGCCAGCCGCCGCTGTACTATTACCTCGCTTCGCTGCTGGTCCGGCTGACCGGCGCGCCGACCGAGCCGTTCGTGTTGCCCACAAATCCACACGCGGCGGTCGGAATCGGCGTCACGAGCCTGAACAACAACTTCTACCTGCACAGTCCGGCGGACGCCTTCCCCGGCGAGGGCGCGGTGCGGGCGTTTTACCTCGTGCGCGGTCTGAGCATCACGCTCGGCGCGGTCACGCTGGCGGCGATATACCGCACGGCGCGGTTGGCGCTATCCGGCGGGCGTGGTGCTCATGTCGCTCTGCTTGCGCTGGCCGTCGTCGCCTTCAACCCGATGTTCCTGTTCATACATGCCAGTGTGAACAACGATACGCTCGTCACGGCGCTCTCCGCGCTCGGCCTGACCCTGATCGTGCGCATCCAGCGCGACGGCCTGCGCGGGCCGCTGGTCGCCGCGCTGGCGGTGGTCATGGCGCTGGCCGGGCTGAGCAAACTGAGCGGCTTGTTGCTGTACGCGCCCGCGTTTGCCCTGCTGGCGATGCTCGTGCTCAAACGGCGGGCGACGCTGCGGCGGGCCGCGCTGGCAGGCCTGGGATTTCTCGCCGCTTTGGCCCTGATCGCGGGCTGGTGGTATGTGCGCAACCTTCAGCTGTACGGCGACCTGACCGGCGCGTCGGCCATGATCGCCATCATCCTGCCGCGCCCGACGCCGTATACGCTGTGGACGTTCCTGGGCGAGATGGAAGGGCTGCGTGTTAGCTTCTGGGCGCTGTTCGGCTGGTTCAACGTGATCGGGCCAGGCTGGTTCCTGCTGCTCATGGACGTGTTCACCGCGCTGGCGCTCGTGGGCGGCATCCTGTGGGCGGCGCGGCAGATACGCGGGCGGGAGTGGGAGCGCCTTCAGCCGGTCGGGCTGCTCGGCCTGCATGGCGTGGCGGTGTTCGTCGCGCTGATCTACTGGACGCGCCAGACGCCAGGCACGCAAGGGCGCTTGCTGTTCCCGGCGCTGGCCGGCATTGCCACGTTGGCCGCGCTGGGCTGGTCGGAATTGGCGGCGCGGCTGGCCGGGCGGCGTCGGGTCCTGAGTCGGGCGCTGGCGGCGGCTCCGGTGAGCGTGATGGCGGTCGTGGCGGCGCTCAGCCCGGCGCTGACCATCCTGCCGGCCTATGCGCCGCCGCCCGTGGTCGCCGGATTGCCCGACGACGCGACGCCGGTCGATGCCCGCTTTGATCGGATCACGCTGCTCGGCTACCGGATCGCGCCGGAGCCGGTCGCGCCGGGCGGCGGCTTGCCCATCACGCTGTATCTCACGGGCGAGCCGGACCCGCGTAACCTGAGCCTGTACCTCACGGCCCTCGGCCCGGATGGTCCGGACAGCGCGCCCATCGGCAAGGTGGACAGTTATCCCGGCGGCGGCAACCTGCCCACGGCGCAGCTTCAGCCGGGCCTGATCTACGCCGACACGTACTGGATGCCCATCGAGGCTCGCGCGCGTGGGCCGGTGCAGTTCCGCATCGAGGCCGGATTCTGGGAATTTGAGGGCGAAAGGCGCATCCCGGCCACGGGCGCGGACGGCGCGCCGCTGGAGTCGGTCATCCTGCGCGGCGGAGTCCTGCTCGACGACGGCCCCGCGCCTATGCCGGAAGTGCGACAGCCGGTCGTGTTCAGCGGCGTCTTGCGCCTGAACGGCTACACGCTCCGCCGCGACGACGAGCGAGCCGAGACGACGCTGGTCTGGGAAGGGCTGGGCCGCGTCTACGAGGATTTTAACGTCATGGTGCACCTCGTTGCGGCGGATGGGACCATCGCCGCGCAGGGCGACTCCGCGCCGCGCGACGGGCTGTACCCGACCTCGGCCTGGGTTCCCAACCGGCCCTTCGAGGATGACCACGCGCTCGATCTGCGCGGTTTGCCGCCGGGCGAGTACACCATCCGCGTCGGCCTGTACCGGCTGGCGGACCTGTCGCGCCTGCCCGC
>JADZBY010000808.1 GCA_020851855.1 Anaerolineae bacterium | reverse complement strand
TCTCCAGCAGGCCAGCGGCGGCGGCGGCCAGCCGGAATTTCTGAGCACGCACCCGAACCCGGAGAACCGCATCCGCCGCATTCAGGACGTCATCGCCAACCCGCCGCGCGATTGCTCGCCCCGGTGAACACGCGCCGGGAACCGGGCATTGGCCTTTGACCCTCACCCCCGGCCCCTCTCCACGACTGGCAGGGTCCCTTCTGGGGTGACAGTCGTGGAGAGGGCAGTCTACACACCCTCTACCGCGCTGTTCCCCCTCTCCACGCGGAGTACCGCGTGGAGAGGGGCCAGGGGTGAGGCTCGCCTAACTCCCACCCCCGCCCGTCTGCGCTGCCGTCTCTTGCAGCGCCAGATCGATGAACACCGCCGATGTCCAGCCGAAGATGGGCGCGGCTTTGGCTGGGCGCTCGCCGGTCAGCGGGTCATAGTATTCGTAAATGTCCGGGTGCAGCATGATCAGGTCGAGCGTCTTGCGCCGCAAGTCGCCTGCCAGCGCCCCGTAGCCAGTGCGTGCGAGCGCTTCGACAAACAGGTAGTTGATGTTGGCCCACACCGGCCCACGCCACATCTGTTTCGGGTCGAAGGCCGGGTCATTGAGCGCCACGGTGGGGATCGGCCACGTCGGCCAGAATGTCTGCGGGTCCTGCAAGTGCGCCACCAGCCGCGCGGTGATGTCCGGCGCGTAGCGGCCCGTCCACAGCGGCAGCAGGCTGAAAGGCGTGAGGGTCGGGATGGGCTGCTGGCCGAGGTGCAGCGCCCGGAACAAGCCCTGCTCCCCGTCCCACAGCGTTTCCAGCATGGCCTGCGCGATGCGGTCGGCGCGGTCCCGCCACTGCGCGGCGTCGTCGGGCAGGCCGATGATGTCCGCGATTTTGCCCAGGCTCTCCGTTTGCAGGCACAGGTACGTGTTCAGGTCCGGCGCGACCACCGGCATGCCCAGGTCCCAGAGTGGGCTGTCGTCCAGGCCGGACGAGAACGGGTGGCGGTACTGGCACAGGTCGCCGCTGCCCCGGCTGTGATTGAACCACCAATCGTGCCAGCGGCAGATCGGCTCGTAGACTTCCTGCAAAAAGTCCGCGTTGTGCGACGTTTCATACAGTTTGAGCGCGGTCCAGGCGGCCAGCGGCGGCTTCGTCACGTCGGCGTCGACGGGCGTCTCCAGGTGCGTGACCAGCCCTTCGTCGTGGATGGCGTCGGGCAACATGCCGTCGTCGCGCTGGTGGTCAAGCACGATGCGTATCTGGTCCTCGGCCAGCCGGTTGTCGATGTGCCGGTAGGCGAGCGCGTGGAAGAACTGGTCCCAGTGCCACACGCCGACGTAGTGAATCTTCGAGGGCACGCACGCCTCGCGCGTGAAGTAGAAGCGCGTATTGAGCAGCCCGGCGCGCATCACCCACCAGGCATACTCGTACTGGCTACGATAGGCGTCCAGCACGGGCGGCGCGGCGTCGAACCAGGTCTGCCAGCGCCGCCGGGCCTCGCTGGCCACACTCTCGCCATCCAGCACGGCGCGGTTATAGCCCAGGCGCGGCGTGATGTTGAAGACCATGCCCTGCCCGGCGCTGGCATTCACCGTGGCGTGCACCTCGAACAGCTCGTCGGACAGGCTGCTGATCTGGTTCGATTCCAGCACGGCGTTCGTGGTGTAGGCCACATGCCGCTTGCCGCGCAGCGTGCCGCCGCGCCGGTCGGTGCGGCCCTGTTCGGCGTGCACGATGAAGCGCAGGTTAAAACGCCCACTCGGCATCCGCAGCAGCATCGTCTCCGGGTCAATGAAGACCCACTCGAAGCGCCCGATGCGCGTCTCCAGCCCGGCGGCGTGTGGGTATGTGTCGGGCGTCATCTCCAGCGGCTCGCCGTCCATGTCCGAGAGGGCGAATTGTTCGATCATGGGCGGGCGCTGGCGGTAGTGCCCGACCTGCCGCTCCCATTTGACCCAGCGCTCGGCCAGCCGGATGGAGAGCGTATTGTCGCGCAGGAAAAGCAGCAGCCGCGAGCCGCGGTCCGTGAAGGGGATGTTGCCCAGGTCGATCCGGTTGTGCAGATTCTCGATAGCCGTCATAACACCTTGTTGCCCACCTGTAACACTCCGATGCCAATCCATCCGCCCGCCATTCTAGCGGAAGGCGGCGGGAAGGAAAAGCGCGGGAAGACCCCTCACCCCCAGCCCCTCTCCCTCATGGCGAGGGGTGAAAGACTCAGGACCTATCCGGATTTTCTCCCCTCTCGCCCCGTGGGAGAGAGGGGCCGGGGGAGTGAGGGATAGAATCAGCCTGGGATATTCGTGCCCCTCTCACCCCTTCACCGCGCCCGCCGTCAGGCCGCGCGTCAGGAATCGCTCGAAGAAAAAGAACAGCACGATGATCGGGATGGTGATGATCACCGACCCGGCCATCAGGTAGGTGCGCGGCACTTCCTGCGTATCGAGCATCCGCAGCCCCAGCGGAAGCGTCCAACTGAGCGGCGTCTCGGTCAGGAACAGCAGCGCGAACAGGATTTCGTTCCAGGCGATCATGAACGTATAGAGCGCCACGGACGCCACCGCCGGGACCGACAGCGGCAGCACGATGCGCCAGATAGTGCGCAAGTAGCTGCACCCGTCGATGAGCGCGGCCTCTTCAAGCTCGGCGGGGATGGTCTGGAAGTAGCTGCGCAGCATGTACAGCGCCACAGGCAGCGTGCCGGACATGTACACCACGATGATGCCCGGCAGGCTGCCGCGAATGCCGAGCTGGCTGTACACGACAAAGAGCGGGATGCCGATCACGATGCCGGGAAACATATAGACCAGCAAGATTCCCCAGCTCATCAGCGGCTTGAGCCGGAACTGGAGCCGCGTCACGGCATATGCGCCGGGGACGGCCAGCAGGAGCGTCAGCGCCACCGTCGTCACCGACACGAACAGGCTATTGCCGATGTACGTCGTGAAGCGGAAATCGACCAGCACCGCCTGGTACGACTTCCACCAGTTCTCGATCTGCGCGCCCGTCGGAATCAGGCGCGTCGGGTTCTGCAACACGTCGCCGATGTCCCGCACGGACAGGTTGAGCATCCAGTAAAACGGAAAGGCCGTGGTGAGCAGAAACAGGGCGATGAACAGCCATTTCATGCCCCGGCCAATGCCCAGTTCGACCCTTTCACGGCTCCAGCGCTCGGCGCGCGTCGCCGGGCGGGCGGGCGTCACAGGATGTGCATTCGTCGCCATGCTCATTTCTCCTCAACCAGGAACCAGCGGAAGTAGATGGCGACGACTACGAACAGGATGGCGGCCAGCACGAGCGCCAACGCCGCCGCGCCGCCCACATTTCGCGCGCTGAAGAGCTGATCGTAAATCTCGATGGTGATCAGCTTGGTGCGCGCCGCGCCGCCGGTGAGCAGGAACACATCTTCGAACTTGTTGAAGGTCCAGATGAAGCGCAACAGGAATAAGGTCCCGAACACGGCGCGCAATTGCGGCAGCGTGATGTAAAACAGCCGTTGCGACGGGGCCGCGCCATCCACTTTGGCCGCCTCGTACATGTCTTCCGGGATGGCCTGGATGCGCGCCAGGATGAACAGGAACGTGAACGGGAAATAGCGCCACGCCTGGAACAAAATGACCATGGTGAAGGCCGTGGCGGGCGTGTTCAGGAAGTCCACCCGCCGCCCGCCGAGCGCGTCGACCAGCTCGTTGACCAATCCGAACTGCGCGTTGAACATCATCTTCCAGATCAGCACCACGGAGATGATCGGCGCGATGTACGGGAACAGGATGAAGCCGCGCACCAGGTTTCGCCCGCGAAAACGATCCTTGACCACCAGCGCCGCGATCAGGCCCAGAAGGATGGCCAGCGACGTGCCGACGATGGTGTACACGAACGTGCGCAGCAGCGTCTCACCGAAGTCGCGTGCGCTGAGGGCGCGCTC
>JADZBY010000807.1 GCA_020851855.1 Anaerolineae bacterium | reverse complement strand
GTCCCCGTCACTGCTAGGTTCAATCCAAGCGCTGCCGCGCTTTTCTGTTTCGGAGGATTGAACGTCACATCGGCCACCGCTACACCCCCACGCCAAGCCACCACGGCAGCGTCGCGTCGTCGTGCCTACCGAGCGCCGCGCCTGCCAGCACGCCGATGGCGGCGCCCACGAGCAGGCCGGCGATGCCGGCCGCGATGTAACTCATACCGTCACCCCGTTACGCTCGAAGAACTTGCACACACGCCCTTCGGCTTCATCCATGCGACGGTACGCCTCGGCGTCCTCCGCAATGGACGCCTGACAGAACCAGCAGAGCGCGATGCGATGCTCGTAGATTGCGAGCCACTCGCAAGTCCGCTCCATCAGCATCGGCTCGCCGCAGTCCTCGCACACGAACGGCAGGGTCACGCAGCATCCTCCACGATCAGCAGCACCCCGACCGGCCCCTTCTCCTCGGTGACCGGCCCGTGCTCGATGTAGCCCCGCGTGTCGTTGGCAATGACGCCAGCGTCGCGGAGTCCGTCAATCGCCGGCTTCAGCCGGCTGCGGTCGTTGTCCTCGTCGGCGTGCCCGAGCCGCGTGCGGTAGATCACCGCCGAGAATCGGATGCGCGCCAGGTTCGGGATGCCGGCCGACTTCGCGGCAGCACATGCCGCTTCCCGCCACGCCTTCACGATTGGACCCTTCGCGCGGAAGTGCATCCGGTCGTTCGGGCTGGGCGGCAGTTCCGGCCGGCGCACCCGCGCCGTGAACTTCACGCCGTCGATGGTCTTCACGACTTTGCGCGGCGGCCCCGGCATCGCCGGCAGCCACAGGCGCCACGCGCGACACGGAGAGGCGCTCTGGGCTGTCGAGACGCCCTCGGCCTCTTGCGACTCTGTACGGCCCGCTGAGGGCCGATTTTTGGCCTTTCCTGCGGTCATCGCGCCCGTGCCTCCGCGAACATAGCAACAGCCCCCGTACCTGCGAGGCGTTGTCCAGACGACGCGCTGCACGGGGGCTGTTGGTGTGGGGAGAGGAATGCGCGGCCAGAGAGTAGCATATCCCGCCTCGTGCGCGTATCGTCTGGACCCTCGGATTATACCATGCGAACGATCATTGTGCCTGTAGGCTCAGGTGCGCCCAGCCGTTGACGGGTCGGTGGCCGTGGTGGTAGTGCTTCGTCCCGCCGACCTGGCACGGATACCACCGCCAGAGGTACCGGCCCGACGCGCACTTCCCGCAGCGGGCCGGTCGGTGCCGCCGCAGCAGCTCCCGCGCAAGCGTCTTGCTCGGCACCCAGGACTTCCCCTCGTGCTGGTTCGGCCACTCAACGCTCACCGCCCGGCCTCCCGCACGCAGACCACGCTATCGACGTGGCTGTCACGGGCGATATAGCACCGCTCATACGGCCCGCGCTCCAGCAGCAGCGTCAACCCGCGCTGCACGCCGTTCTCCGTCCAGATCGCCGCAATGTGCGGGGTACCGTCCTGCCCTGCCTTCAGCGCACGGTTTTCCTCGCCCAAGAGGACAATAAACAGGCTCGCCAGCAGCACCGCTGCCAGCATGCTCCAAACCAGCGCCTTCACCTCCCATCCCCCTTCGCCGTCAGCGCGACGTGCCGCGCCGCGTGCCGCTCAGCGTCCACCCAGTCGAGGAAGGCGCCCCACCACCCGCAGGTGTCGCAGAGCGCCACGAACCACGCCACACCGAACTCGTAGCCCGGATACGCCCCCGCGTGATGCAGGTTCACGAGGCCACCTCCAGCGCGGGCCGGCGCCGGCGGATGTGCCGCTGGTCGCCGTGTCGGAACGCGAGAAACGTCGCGCTGTTGCTGTACGCCGACAGTTGGTCGCCCCACTTCGGATCAAGCAACTTGTGCGGGCGCACGATGTCCACCCGCTGGTACGCCGGCCGCTCCAACGCATCGCGGACCCACTGCGTCATCTCGACCAGTTGGCTACTGTGCACGTAGTCCTGAACCTTGACGATCATCCCGAGGCGCGATACGCGGTCGGCCTCGAAGCAGCCTTCAACCACCGCCGTGTACAGCCGGTCCAGCGACGGGTACGCCCCGAACCGCGCGCCCATCACCGACGCCTTCCCACGGCCCATGTCGGTGTGGTAGGGCGGGTCGAAAATCGTCACGTCGAAAGCATCGTCGCGGAACGGCAGCCGCGTGAAGTCGGCGCACACGTCACGCGCCCGCTGCGGGTTGATGTCGATGCCGGTCACGTCCAGGCCGGTGTCCGTGCCACGCCAGAACGACCCGCTGCCGTAGGTCATATCCAGCACGGTTGCGGCGTCGGGGAACAGGACGCGCAGCAGTTTGGCGACCACCTGGGCGGATGTCCCCGTCTCGACCGTGTACAGCCGGTCGCTCACGCCCGGCCCCCGTCGTCGGCCTGCGCGAGCGCCACTAGGGCGGCTTCGGCAGCGCGCAGCGCGTCCCTGCTATCCCGCATGCGGTATGCCCAATTCTTCAGCGACTCGGTGTCGTCCCAGAGTCGATCCCATTCGGCCTTCGCCCGCGCGAACGATTTGACGGCCCCCTCCAGCGCAGCCACCCGCTCGCGGAGCCGCGCGTTCTCCTGCCGCATCTCGTTGCGCTCGGTGTAAGCGCGCACCGTGAGCCTCTGCGCGCTGTCAAGCCGCTCCTGCACCCACGCCGCGCACCGCTGCGGGTTCTCGTGAAACTCGGACCCGCCCGGCGTCAGGATTTCCAGCAGGCGCATCGCATCGCCCGTCCTCGTCGTCGTCTCGTCGCTGCTGCTCATGCGTCGGCCTCCCCCTGTGCCGGCCCGAACACCGCCGTGCCGTCGTCGTCACCCCACCGGCTGAAGCAATCGGTAGCATCGGCCCACTGCAACGCCGCGAGCCACCCCGCCGCGAACGACACACGGTCCCGAGCGCCGGCCGTCGTCGCCGCCTTGAACTCCAGCGCCGCCCGCGCCTCGTCCGTCAGGTCAGACACCG
>JADZBY010000806.1 GCA_020851855.1 Anaerolineae bacterium | reverse complement strand
TATTCGGTGGGGATGTCGCGGTACAGCGTGCCGCCCAGCGCCACGTTCACGATCTGGCAGCCCCGGCAGATGCCCAGCAGCGGGCGGTTTTCGGCCAACGCCCAGCGCGCAAAGGCCAGTTCTGCCCGGTCGCGCTCCGGCTCGATCTCGCGGACCAGCGCATTGTTGTCCATGCCGTAGTGCGTCGCGTCGATGTCGCCGCCGCCCGCCAGCAGGACGCCGTCCAGCCGCTCGAACACGGCGCGCAGATCGTCGGGGCCGGGCGTGGGCACGATCAGGAGCGGGATGCCGCCCGCGCGGATGACCACGTCGGTGTAGGCCGGGCGCAGGCCGTTGACGACGCGATCCGGGGTGGAATACTGGCCGGAGATGATGCCGATCAGGGGCTTGCCCAACACAACCTCACAGGATGACGCCTCACCCCGGCGGCGCTTCCAGCCGGGAAGCCGTCCGGGGTGAGGTCAACCGTTCAACCGCTCCGCCGCCCGAAAGAAATAAAGGGGCGGCGTACCGGGCAGGGTGATGGTGATGGTGGTGACGACGGTCGCTGGCGTTATTCGGCGGCGGTTTCCGCTTCGCTGGCAGCCTCAACCACGGTGCGGCGGCGTTCCTTGAGGCGGGCAGCCTTGCCGCTCAGGTTGCGCATGTAGTACAGCTGGGCGCGGCGAACCTTGCCGTGACGCAGCACTTCGATCTTCTCGATGCGCGGGCTGCGGTAGAGGAAGGTGCGCTCCACGCCGATGCCGTGGCTGGCGACGCGCCGCACGGTGAAGAGTTCATTCTGGCCGCCGCCGTGTTTGCGGATCACGACGCCCTGGAAGACCTGGATGCGCTCTTTGTTGCCCTCGACAATGCGCACATGCACACGCACCGTATCGCCCGACGCAATCGCCGGAAAGCCACGATCCGGCGCGTCGAGGGACTTGATCAAGTCGGTCATTGCTGGATGTTCCCTTTTACTTCTGCTGCGTATCAATACCACGCCCGTGGGGCGGCATTCCCAGAATGGATAGTACCGGCACGGATGGGTGCGCGGAACGGCCCAGGGGCCGCAAACGTGGCATTATAACAGGCAACACGAGCGCCGCCAATGCCGAGTTTCGGGAGAGCCAGGGGCCAGCGGTGTAAGCAGTTCTCTGTGCTCAAGGATTTAAAGAATCCGAGTGTGGATCACAAGGATGGGCGCGTCGCGACGCGCCCCTACACGGGACACTGGTGTAGGGGCGGCTCGCAGAAACCCTCATCCCGGCCTCTCTAGACAAGCTGTTATGAACTCTGAGCCTCACCCCCTGCCCCCCTCTCTACGCGGTACTCCGCGTGGAGAGGGGGAACGGCACAGGTTCGCTCGCTCCCCTCTCTACGGCTGCCGGGGTCCCCGCCGGGGTGGCAGTCGTGGAGAGGGGTCGGGGGTGAGGTCAGGGCGTTGCCATCGTCTCACGGGACAATGTCCGCCGCTCAAAGTGCATAACAGGCTTTAGACAAGCTGCGGACGAGGCAGGCCTCGTCCCTACACGCCACGCCGTAGGGCCAATGCCTGCGTTGTCTGCTCCCTCTGCTCATCCCTTCTGGGCCGCTCGCCGCTGGCTGAACATCTCGTAGAGCATGACACCCGTCGCCACCGCCAGATTGAGCGAATCGCCGCGCCCAACCATCGGCAAGCTGACCCGGTGATCACACGCCGCCAGCACGTCGCCCGGCAAGCCCTGCCGCTCGCTGCCCATGAGCAAGAGTTGCGGCGGCGCATACGTCACCGCCTGGTAATCCAGCGGCGCGGCGTCGGACGCGCCGACCAGCGCAAAACCACTGGCCGCTTTCCAGCGCAAGAAATCGGGCGTGCGGGCGCGACACACCGCCAGGCTGAAGATCGCGCCCATGCTGGCCCGCGTCGCGCCCGGATCGTGCGGGTCGACGTGCTCATCGAGCAAAATCACGCCCGCCGCGCCGACCGCATCGCCCGTGCGCAGGATTGTGCCCAGGTTGCCGGGGTCCTGCGGGGCGTGCAGCGCGATCCAGCACAATTCGCCGCCGGGCCGGATGCGCTCCAGCGGCGTCCAGCGCTGCCGCACCAGCGCGCCCAACCCGTGCGGGTTGTCTTTGCCGGAAAGCTGCTCAAAGACCGCGTTCGTCACCTCGATGACCCGCGCCCCACGCCCGCGCGCCTCGTCCACGATCTGCCGGGCGAACGGGCTTTCGAGCCGGTCCGGCGCGACGACGAGCGCCTCGACCGGCGCGCCGAGCTGCACCGCCTCGCCCACCAGCCGGATGCCTTCGATGAAGAATTGCCCACTTTCCTCACGCGCTTTTCTCTGGCGCAGGGCGCGGATGTGCTTGATAGTTGGATTGGACATGCTGCTGATGAGCGGCATGGGGATGCTTGGACTTGACTTTCACTGCGCCTGATCGGCAGCGCCCTGCGATTCGCGGCGGAACTCGATCAGCCCGGCGATCTCCAGGTCGCTGATCTCGCGGGCGGGCGTGACGATGTACGAGGCGTCTGCCCACAGCCCGGCGTCGCCCGCGTGCGCCGCCGTCTCGCGCATCAGGACGTCGAGCGCCACCGACGGGCCGACCTCGCCAGGCAGGCGCATCTGGACGGCGACGAAGGTCGGCTGCACCTGGGCGCTGTCCAGCGGCCAGTCGTGCCCGGCGGCGACCTCGTTCAGCCAGCCGGACAGCAAGTCCACCGTCTCGGCGGGCAATTCGTCCTTGCGCGGCAGCCAGACGAACGTGTAACTGGCCAGCGCCGTCTCCGCCGCGAGTTGGGCCGGGGCGGCGGGCGCGCCCTGATCGGCGGCCAGCGCGTCGACCGCCTCGCGGAAGCCTTCCGGCGCGCGCAGGTCGGTGGGCCGCGACGGCTGGGTGCGCGCCGCCTCGGACTCGGTGGCCGTCTCCGGCTCCGATGCGGCCGGGAGTGCGCTCTCCGGCACACGCTCCAGAAGGTCCAGAAGTTGTGCGGCCTGCTTGCGGATGAGCTTGAGCGGCACATCGCCGGGGAAGAGCATGGTCAGGGCCATCGTCTCGACGGTGCGCGCCGAGTACAGCAGGAAATCGCCGCCGGACGGCAGTTGCATGTACCGGAAGCGCGCCGGTCGCGCCGCCGAGGTCGGGGTAGCCACAGATGCCGCCGCCGCGCCGCCCTCTTCACCTTCCCAGATGTGCGCGATCTCCCCCAGCAGCGCTTGCGTATCCTGTTCCGAGAGCGAGCCGGCCATGGCCACGATGCCGCCCGTCCGGCTGAGCAGCGTGAATTGCGCCGCCGACTCGACGGAGAGTTGGGTCAGTTGCAGCGCCAGCGACGCCACCGCGTCCGGGCCTTGTGGGCGGAAAGCGCGCGGCGGGCGGGACGGCGCGGCAGGCGATGCCGGTGCGGGCGGCGCGCTCGGCGTGGACTCCGGGCCAAAGACCGTCTCCACGGGCCGCTCGTCGGCGGGCAATAATCCGGCGAAGGTCAGCGACAGCTCGTGCTCTTCCAGGTCGTGATTTTCAACCGGCGCAGGCGGCGGCGCTTTGATCGGCTCGTGCAGCGGGATGGTTTCTTCCGGCTCCGGCGTTGGCGTGGGCGCAGCGGGCGCGGGCGTAAGCGGCGGCACTGTTTGGGGCTGGGAGACTTCCGGTTGGGCAGGCTCCGGCGCGGCGGGCGCTGGTTCGGGCTGCGCCGGCGTCACGGGCAGCCCCCGTTCCGGCGCAGGCGCAAAGACCGGCTCCGCCGGGATGCTGGCGACAAACGACGGCCCGTGCAGGTGCTCGGTCGGGTACGCATCGCCGACCAGCGTCGGCTCGTCGGGCCGATCCGCCGGAATCCAGGGCGGCAGCGGCGGGCGATCTTCCGGCGGCAAGGTTTCTACGCGCTCGGCCAGCGCCTTGGGCAGGCCGTCCAGCGGCACGGTGGCGTCGTCGGCCACTTCGAGCGCCATCTCGGCCACGAGGGCGGCGTCGCGCGCCGGGTCGCGGGCCGGCTCCGGCGGCGGTTCGGGCAGGGTGCTGGGCGGCGGCGGCGGCGCGACTTCGGGCGCTGCATTACGCTGCGTCGTATCGGCAGTTTCATTGCCCGGCAGGCCGGCCACCACATCGCGCACAACAGCGTCGTCGGGCACGGCGGGCGCATCGGCGGCGTTGAAGTCGGCCATCACCATACGGTACGTATCGTCCGGGCGGAAGGTGCGCGCGACGGGCGTCTCCGCGTCGTTGTCCGGGCCGGCGGATTCGGGCGGCGTGGGCGATTCCAGCGTGCGGTTGGCCAGCCGCGCCCGCGCCAGCGCCGCCTCACGGATGACCGGGCCGAGCTGCCGGGCAAAATAGGGTTTGGTGATGCTGCCCTGGATGTCGAGGTTCGGGGCCTGATCGATCTCTTCCGGCGTGCGCGGGCTGACCAGGATGAAAATCCAGGGCTGAATGCGGCGCATGGCCTCGATCAGCTCAGTCAGCGGGATGTCGGTCAGCGCAAAGTCGAGGATGGCCACGTCGTGCGGGTCGCGCTCAAGGACTTCCAGCGCCGGTCTGCCGCTGGCGAACACGTCCACTTTATAGTCGCCGGAGATCTCAAGCGCGCGCTTGATGGGGACCGTGAAGGCGATGTCCGGATCGACAATGAGCACGTTGATGGTCATGGCCGGGTAACAGCACACCTGGTTGTCTGCGCCGTCTCCATTGTAACACACCTCACCCGGCTCTCCCCTTGCCTCGCCGCGAAGACGGGTGTGCTGTGAGGTCAGGGCGAATCGGGCAAGCCAGCGAAAGGGGCAACCCATGTTCGCGCGCACACGGTCACCCAGCCGCCGGCGAACACCTTCAGCCACATGCTGGAATTTGACGTGATCCTGTTCAAGAGCTGCTTCCCGACCTCGAACATCGAGAGCGACGAGCAGCTTGAGGCGTACCG
>JADZBY010000805.1 GCA_020851855.1 Anaerolineae bacterium | reverse complement strand
CCTCAATCGCCATCGTCACGGCCGTATTTTTATCACCAATCAGAAACTGAAAGCCTTGAAGGTCAGTGGTGTATTTTCCACCGACGAACCTGATACAGCACTGGATGTCATGATCAACACCCTGCCTGTACATTTGCTTCGCCTGACCGATTATTTAGTACTGATCCACTGACGGGCGGCTCACCCACTGCTCCAAAAAATTTTCTCCCGGACTGGGGGGTTACCCCCTGTCGTTACGTCTTATCCATAAATGCGTTTGATTCACATTTATGGATAAGACGTAACGACAGGGAGCGCCAATGAAATTCAATATAAAAAAGATAAATACTCAGATAAAACACTGCATATTGATGGCTATTATCACCGCAGTACCGACACAAACAACATCCGTACTGGCTCAGACCGATAACCCAAACTCGTCATCCGCAACATCGCAGACAGAACAGATCTATCCATTCAATATTCCTGCCAAATCTCTGCCTCAGGCTATTGCCGATCTTTCAGCAGTCACAGGCTTGCAGGTACTCTATACCGAACAATCTACCTTCAACCATACCGCACCTGCGCTCAAAGGGAATTACTCCGTTCGTGAAGCATTGCGACGACTGCTCGACGGTAGCGGACTGGCTGCGCGTTTTACCGGCAGCAATTCTGTAACGATCGAGCTGGCACCGTCTGAGAGTGGGGCCATGACATTGCCACTGATGACCGTGACTGCTGACGCTGTACCTGGTGAATTGCCTCCGGCCTATGCAGGTGGTCAGGTCGCCCGTGGTGGGCAAGTCGGGATGCTCGGCAACAAGGACGTGATGGATACGCCGTTCAGCGTCATCAACTACACGAACAAGACGATCCAGGATCAACAGGCGCGGACCGTTCAGGATGTTCTAGCGAATGTTCCGTCGATACTGACGAAACAAAACAGCGCAAGCGATGAAGACGGCTCATTAACTATTCGGGGTTTCTCGAACACCCTGTCAGCTGGCACCGGTAGTCTGAACGGGTTGGCGGGCATGGCCCCGTTGCGGACGCCGGACATGGATTACATGGAGCGCGTCGAGGTGCTGTTGGGGCCGAGCGCCCTGCTGAACGGCATGGCGGCGTCCGGGGCAGGCGGTATCGGCGGCTCGTATAATCTCGTCACCAAGCAGGCCGGCGACGAACCGCTGACCCAGCTGACCGCGCGGTATGGCTCCCGCTCTCAGCTTGGCGCTCATCTCGATGTCGGCCGCCGCTTCGGCGCAGGGAATCAGTTCGGTATCCGCTTCAACGGCGCATACCGCAAGGGCGATACGCCGGTGGCACCTGTCTCCGCAGAAGTGGGTTTGGGGGCGCTCAATCTGGACTATCGCGGCGAGCGTGTCCGGGTATCCGCCGATATCGCGCATCAGTCGAATCATGCCAATCCTCAGATCGTACAGCAGCTCGTTGTCAGCGGTGTCGGCGGCGGCATCGTCCACGTTCCGAAAGCCCCCGACGCCAGAACCAGCCTTAATCCCACATGGAGCAAACAACCCAGCAGATTGACGGGGGCTATGCTGCGTGGCGAAGTCGACATTACCGAGACTGTCACGGCCTATGGCGCCATCGGCAAGCAGAAACTGGAACTCACACTCATAGGCCCGAACCAACCGAGGCTGCTCGATACGAGCGGGACTTATGGGTGGGCTAACGTCGAGCACACGAATCTTTCCTGGGACGTGCTGTCCATGCAGGGTGGATTGAGGGCGAAGGCGGTGACCGGGCCGGTGAACCATGTCGTCAGCCTCAACCTGTCGCAGTCCACGATGGAGACCGGAGAGGCGCAAAGGACAACCCCGTTCACCTACACCACGAACATCTACAATCCGGTATTTGGCGCCGCCGTGTTCGCCGGTGATCCCGGCGATCCGAGGAAATTAAGCGAAACCCGCGTTTTCAGCACCGGCATCGCCGACACCTTGTCTATCCTCGACGAGCAGATCCAGTTCACCGCAGGCATCCGCTACCAGGAAGTGGATGCCAAAAGTTTCAACGGGGCGACCGGCGCCCTGACCTCCAGGTATGAAAGCGACGCATGGACTTCGGCTCTCGGGTTAGTCGTCAAGCCGTGGCAGAACGTCTTGCTCTACGCCAACTACATAGAAAATCTGGAGCGGGGAACCATTGTCGGCACGGCATTTTCGAATGCCGGCGAGATACTTGCACCCTATGTCGCCAAGCAGCACGAAGCGGGCGCCAAGGTCGAGTGGGGAACGGTGACGACGACGCTGGCGGTGTTCCAGATCGCCAAGCCCAACCTGATCAGCGTTGCCGGCACGCCGCTGCCGACGCAAAAGCTCGACGGCGAGCAGCGCAATCGCGGTATCGAGCTGAACGCCTATGGCGAGCTCATGCCCGGCGTTCGCCTGATGGGCGGGCTCACCTACATCGACGGCCAGCAGACGAAGACCCAGGGTGGTCTCTTTGACGGCAACAGGGAAGCTGGCATTCCCGTCGTGCGGACCGTGGTCGGCGGTGAGTGGGATACGCCGTTCCTGCGAGGCCTGACGCTGACCGGCCGCTTCACCTACACCGGCGATCAATTGGTCAGCAGCAACAACACCTTGAAGATCCCTTCATGGACCGTCGTCGATCTCGGCGCGCGTTATGTCGTCAACGCGGGATGGACCAACAAACCGATCACGGTCCGCTTTAATGTCGATAACGTGTTCAACAAGGACTATTGGTCGTCATCGAACTTCAGGTATGTCCAGCTCGGCGCGCCGCGCACCTTCTGGCTTTCCGCGACATTCGGCTTCTGAGACATGTTGGTTTTTGCGGCGCTGGCGCTGACTATAGCAGGTTGTGTGTACCTTTACCTCGCCAGCCCTAATCAAAAGTGGCTGGTGCAGGCTTTGCCGGGAAGGCCTGCCCTTGTGGCGGGCGGCCTGCTGCTGGCGGCTGGTCTTGCCGCATGGATCACGGTATTGCGGCCCTTGGCTGGCTTCTTCGTAACGTTGCATGTTGCGATGGTCTGCCTGTTCGCCTTCCCCTACATCGCCGCGCTGCGCGGCAAAGGACGGAGGAACTGACATGGCGAACGAAATCTGCCTCGATTGGTGGGGAAAGGCCAGCGCTGGCGCCATCCTGGGACTTGGCCTCGCGCTCTCGCTGGTCGGCCTCTACGCTTATCTGGGACCGGGGGGCATCGATGCGCCGGGTGGGCGCTACTCGCTGATGCGCTATCTGGAAGTGTTCGTCTGGGTCGCGGTGTTCGGCTTCTGCTTCCTGTTTCGCAGTGGACGCGCGGCTTGGGCGTGGCTCGGCGCGGCGAACCTGATCGCCTTCACGGCGCTGTTTGCCTGCCGCTTCTATTTCTTCGTGTGAGGGCAATATGATCCGCGCTGATATCATCAAGCTCTACAAGACTGTTCACACATGGACCGGCATTACTTGCGGCTTTGCGCTGTTCATCGCCTTCTATGCGGGCGCGCTCACGATGTTTCAGGAGCCCATCGCACGCTGGGCGTCACCGCCTGCTGTGGGGGTGGCAGCGGTTCCTTTGGACGATGCGCCCCGTCTCCTCGAATTAGTTGCCGCCGCGCATCCTGAAGCGCGGGAGGAGGGGATCAAGCTGCATCTGCGGGGATACGAGAACGAGCCCGCCCGGGTGACGTGGGAGGAGGACGAGTCACATGAGGCGGGTCAACCGCATGGGCACGTCCACTGGTGGGCGACGCTCAAGCCGGACGGCTCGCTGCTGGCAAAGCAGGAGGAGCCGTCCGAACTGGCGGAGTTCATCAATACAATCCACATGCGCATCGGGATTCCAGAACCTTGGGGATCGTACTTCATGGGTGTGGTCTCGCTGCTCTACGGCGTGGCGCTGATCGCCGGCGTGATCGTACTGCTGCCGTCGCTCGTAAAGGATTTCCTTGCGCTGCGTGTCGGCAGGAACCTTAAACGCATGTGGCTGGACGCCCACAACGTCGTCGGAATTACAGCACTCCCATTTCACATTGCGATGGCGATCACCGCGACCGCATTGAGTCTTAGCCACGAACTCTGGTCGTTGCAAGAAGCCGTTATTTTTGGCGGCAAGCAAGCAATCCTGGACGAACGCGATAATGAGCCATTTAGAGCACCAAAGCCGATCGGCGAGGCGGGTGCAATGATGGCCCCCTCACAGTTGCTTCAAAGACTCAAGGCACAGGTGCCCGATTTCGAGCCCAAAGTCATGATTTTCAAGAATATCGGAGACAAGGCCGCTTCGGTGAGAGTTGCCGGTGCCGAGCGCGGCTATGTCGGAGATACGCATCTTGGAGGCGTGATGCTCAGCGCTGTGACAGGCGAATTGCTCAAAGACAGCACACGTCCATCGCGTCAGGATCCGGATCGGCGCGCGTCAGAGACATTCTACGGCCTGCATAGCGGACAGTATGAGGGTGCGACGATTACGTGGGCCTATTTCTTCCTCGGATTTTCCGGGGCATGGTTGTTCTATTCGGGCAACTTGCTGTGGATCGAGACACGCCGCAAGAAGGCGCGCAAGGGTGGCGAGCTACCTGAGCAGCGCCGCGATACCTACTGGCTGGGTGCTGGAACCGTGGGCGTGTGCCTCGGCTGCGTCGCAGGCCTTTCGCTTACCATTGTTGCGGCCAAGTGGCTGTATGGCCGCGTGGACGACCTCAACCACTGGCACGAATATATCTATTACGCTGTGTTTTTTGGCTCGGTCGTATGGGCCTTTGCATGGGGCGCGGCGCGTTCTGCCGTGCATCTGTTGTGGCTTTGTGCCGCTGCGACGATGGCGATTCCGCTGACTACATTGTTGGCGGTGCTATTCCCGGCGTTGGGCATGTGGGCGCATGGCAGTGCGGCAACTATCGGGGTCGATGTGGTCGCCTTCATCGGCGCGCTGTGCTTTGCCTGGATGGCAGTCGCGACCACGCGCCGGATCAGGAACGGTCCTACTGATAGCATCTGGTCCATTCGCAAAGCCGATGGCGACACAGTGCCGCATAAGCCTGCGGCGACCCGGCCGAATGACCATTGATGGTTCTCACGCGGAGCGTGGGAGCCATCAAATTGGAGGATTCTGTTATTTTTGTTTGTCCGCAGCTTCTTTGGAATCTTGCTGTGATGCGCGGACTGCCTCAAGGTTTTTGATAGCTTCTTCATTGCCCTGTTCGGCCGCTTTCTCAAACCATTCGATGGCTTTGTCGGTATTCTGCT
>JADZBY010000804.1 GCA_020851855.1 Anaerolineae bacterium | reverse complement strand
TGTTGATCGCCGATGATCATGTTGTGCTGCGTGCAGGGCTTCGGATGCTGCTCGAGGCGCAGTCCGATATCACGGTCATCGGAGAGGTTGGAAGTGGGAACGAACTCTTGGCCGTGGTTGGGACGCTGCATCCCGACGTGATATTGCTCGATCTCACGATGCCGGGACTAGGGGGGCTGGAGGCACTGCCCCTTCTGCGGAAGATGGCTCCAAGAACGAGAATCCTGGTGCTCACCATGCACGATGACGAGAGCTATCTGCGCCAGGCACTCCGCGAAGGTGCATCCGGATACGTCGTAAAAAAGGCTGCCGACAGTGAACTGATTGCCGCTATTCGCACTGTCATGCGCGGTGAAGTCTACGTCCATCCATCATTGATGCGTGTTTTGCTTGAAGACATTCTTCCCGGTGGGAACGCCGAATCCACGAATCCCTGGAACACTTTGAGCGATAGAGAACGTGATGTGCTGCTGCGAGTGGCACGAGGGCACACCTCAGCCAAGATAGCTGAAACACTCAACCTCAGTGCCAAAACGGTCGAGACATACCGCGCACGGGGGATGGAAAAACTGGGGCTGCGCTCCCGCGCCGCACTGGTTCAGTTTGTCTTGTCGCACAGCCTCTTATCCCCTGACCAGACCTCCTGAGGCCTTCTGTCGGGAATTTCCCTACAACCAATCTGCTTTTTGAGGAGTTTTCCCGCTACCTCGCCTGTTCTCATCTCCTTATAGTGTCTTTATGGGTCCTGTCCGTGGCCCCACAGTTGTGGGCTGCCGAAAGGAAAAAGACACTATGAGTGAGCAGGATGGCTCAAGGCTACCGTCAGATGTAACACGGCGTAACTTCCTGAAGGGGTTGATGGGTGCAGCGGGAGCTGCAACTGCCATTGCAGCCTATGACTCTTTCGCCGACGACCCACACGCCGTTCTCGCCCAGGGGAGTGCACCCGGAACAAGCGAAGTCACCGCGCTAACGAGCGCCGCCGATGGCCAGGTTGACCTACTGGAACGGATGCGTGAGGAGCTTGTGCAGGCGCTCCAGAAGCCACCGGCGGAACGACGTTGGGTCATGATCATCGACCTGCGAAAATGCGTAGGCTGCCATGCCTGCACCATCGGCTGTGTAGCAGAGAACAAACTTCCCCCGGGAGTCGTTTACCGTCCGGTTTTGGAAGAGGAATGGGGCACCTATCCTAATGTGGGGCGGCGATTTATTCCTCGACCCTGTATGCAATGCGACAACCCACCCTGCACCCCGGTCTGCCCGGTGAACGCGACCTTCAAGAATGAAGAGGGTGTCGTCGAGGTCAATTATGACCAGTGCATTGGATGCCGTGCCTGCCTTACCGCCTGCCCTTACGGAGCACGCACATCGGACTTTGGACTCACCTACACCGAGGGCTTGCCAGTCGCAGACGACTTCATTGCGGGTCGTCTCAATGCAGAAGGCTATGAACGCGCCTCGAACTTCGAATATGGTCAGGCACGACCGCGCCAGGAGCGCCAATCCCCAATCGGCAATGCTCGCAAGTGCCACTTCTGTCTGCACCGTGTCCATGTGGGCGAATTACCGGCATGCGTGACGACGTGCATTGGACGCGCCACGCTGTTTGGAGATGCGAACAACCCGACTAGCCTCGTATCGGAGATGATCGCTCAGCCTAACGTAATGCGCCTGAAAGAAGAACTCGGCACTGAACCCCGTGTGTACTACCTGGTGTGAAGGGGAGCATGATCATGGTCACAATTAAGCGTGTTATCTATCTGCTGGCAATTATCGCCATTATCTTGGGGCTTTACGGCTTCTACAGCCGCCTTTTCATCGGCGAGCGCGACGTCAACTACGGCTCCTACGTGACGTGGGGCCTGTGGGTCGCAATGTACCTATTCTTCGCCGGCCTTGCCTCGGGTGCCTATGTGGTTGCCACGCTCGACTACCTATTTGAAATTCCTCTGTTCAAGGGAACGGGGAAACTCGCCTTGTGGGCCGCGATGGTGACACTGCCAGCGGCCCTCATTTCCATTGGAATGGACCTCGGCCATTTGGAGCGTATCTGGAAAGTGTATTTGCAGCCGAATTTCAACTCCTTGCTTGCTCAGATGGTGTGGGGGTACACCATCTTCGGTGTCGTCATACTGCTGTCACTGTGGTTCGTGGCCCGGCAGAAGGGGCGTCCCAGCTCTGCACTAAAGGCGTTCATGGCAGCTGGGTTTGTCCTGTCGATTTTCGTCAGTGGTGGTGTGGGCGCGCTGCTGGGTGTGAACGCCAGCCGTGCCATCTGGCATGTTGGGTTGCTCCCTGCGCAATTCCCAATCTTCTCATTGGCGACCGGCGTTGCCCTGATGCTCACCATAATCAGCTTCTTCGGCAAGATGGAAGACGGTACGCGCATCCACCTTCAGCGCGTTCTGAGCATTGGCGTGATCATCTTGCTCATCGTCAAGACCTACATCTTGTGGGCCGACTTCTCGATGTCTCTCTACAGTGGTGTGCCGCAGAACGTGGATGCCATCAATGAAGTCCTCTATGGCGACTATTGGTGGTCGTTCTGGATTCTGCAAATCCTCCTGGGAACGATCGTGCCCATCTCGCTCCTAATCATGCCACGCTGGTCGGGCAATCGCCTCGTAGCCGGCCTGATTGGCGTCATGGTGCTGATAGGTTTTGCGGCGGCACGCGCGAATATCGTATTCCCTGCGCTTTCGGTTCCTGAACTGGCAGGTCTTGCCGAGGCATATAGCGGACCGCACCTGAACTTCGACTACTTCCCCAGCCTGATGGAATGGTCGCTCACGATTGGGGTCGTCGGATTATCAACACTGGCCTTTCTGTTTGGGCTAGATCGCCTGCCATTTCTAAAGAACCCGCCATCAGAGGTTGCACGATGACGAACAAACTCGAGACCAAACAACCGGACGCATGTGGCCTTTCTCGCCGCGAATTCGTGAAAGTCACCGCACTGGCAGGTGGGGCCGCTGCATTCCTAGGAGCACTGCCAGGCTTCAATCGGATCTTGACCGCCCGCGCACAAGGGGCGGAAGGCGAGATGGCGTACCCGCTGGCCGATCCGGCGAACCAGATCTACACTGTGTGTTTGCAGTGCAATACGGGCTGCGGGATCAAGGTCAAGTTGCTGGACGGTATCGCGGCGAAAATTGACGGCAACCCGTTCCATCCGATGACAATGTATCCGCATATCCCCTATGAAACGCCAGTTTCCGAGCTGGGGACCGTCGAGGGCGCAATCTGCCCGAAGGGCCAGGCGGGTCTCCAATCGGTTTATGACCCTTATCGGTTGGTCAGTGTACTCAAGCGCAGACGAGGAACGCCACGCGGTGGTGGCCAGTGGGAGACTGTTTCCTTCGAACAAGCGATACAGGAAGTTGTCGAGGGCGGCGATCTCTTCGGTGAGGGGAGTGTTCCTGGTTTACGCGAGGCATATGCGCTTACCGACCCTGATGTGGCGAAGGCGATGGCCAGCGCGATTAAGGCCATCCAGGATGAGAAGGACAGCGACACGAAGCTGGAATTGATCTCCGAGTTCCAGGCGACGTTCTCGGAACACCTGGATGCGATGATTGACCCCGAGCACCCCGACTTCGGGCCTCGAAACAATCAGTTTGTCTTTGCCTGGGGAAGACTTAAGGATGCACGCAAAGACATCATTGCGCGCTTCCTGAGCGCCTATGGAACAGCAAATGCTCACGGCCACACGACTGTGTGCCAGGGTAGTCTGTATTTTACCGGTAAGGCCATGTCGGAGCAGTTTACCGATGGCAAGTGGACCGGTGGGGTGAAGTTTTACTGGCAAGGCGACATCGGCAACAGCGAGTTCGTCATCTTCGTGGGGGCATCACCTTTCGAAGGAAACTACGGCCCCCCGCTGCGCTCACCGCGTATTACCACCAATATCATCAACAATGGCATGAAGTTCGCCGTGGTAGACCCGCGTTTCTCCAAGACCGCGGCGAAAGCCTGGCGCTGGGTCCCGGCGAAACCCGGTACGGAAGGTGCCCTGGCGCTGGCCCTGATTCGCTGGGTGATTGACAATGAGCGCTACAACAGCGCATACCTTGCTGCCGCCAACAAGGCCGCTGCCGCCGCTGTCGGAGAGCCAACCTGGACAGAGGCAACCTGGTTGGTTAAGGTAGATGAAGATGGCCAACCAGGGAACTTCCTGCGGGCCAGTGAGATTGGGTTACGCGAAAAGGAAGAGCGCCCACTGTCCACCGATCCCGACAAGACCTATGAGTTCGACTACTTTGTTGCGCTGCGGAACGGTGAGCCTGTCGCGGTGGATCCCTATTCCACAGAGCCTGAGAGCGCGGTACGTGGCGATCTGTTGGTGGACAACGTCCAGCTCGGTGACTTCACCGTGAAGTCCGGGCTTCAGATCATCGCGGACTCTGCGCGCGAACACAGCCTGGAAGAGTGGGCGGATATCTGCGGCGCGAGTGTCGCAGATATCGAGGCAATGGCCTTCGAGTTCACCAATCATGGCACAAAAGCGGTGGCCGATATCCATCGTGGCGTTAGCCAGCACACCAACGGCTTCTACAACGTCCTTGCCTGGTACACCCTAAATGCGCTCATCGGCAACTATGACCGCGCAGGCGGTTTGATCAAAGCAACAACCTACAAGGCGGACGGCAGCAAGAAGGGTCAGCCGTTCAAGATCAGCGCATCCAATGGCACAATGGCGCCGTTTGGCACCAGCATCATTCGCCACAATGAGAAATACGAGAAGCACACGCTGTTCCTGCGCGACGGCTACCCGGCCAAACGCAACTGGTATCCGCTGTCCAGCGATATCTACCAGGAGATCATCCCGTCTATCGGGGACGCCTATCCGTACCCCGTGAAGGCATTGATGCTGTACATGGGTTCGCCGGTCTACTCGCTGCCTGCAGGCCACACCAACATCCCCGTCCTGGCTGATCCCA
>JADZBY010000803.1 GCA_020851855.1 Anaerolineae bacterium | reverse complement strand
CAGTCGTTGGCCTCGACATGGTCGAAGTCTACTACGCGCGCCTGGGCGCCGCGGATCTCGCCTCCGGGGGTGCGGTACTCGACCGTCACCCCGTCCACAAGAAGACGATGCACTGACCGATTGCGTGTCACCAGCTCCGCCTCTTCAGGCCGCGTCAGTTTCCGGAGGGCATCCTCCAGCGCCTCGGCAGGCAGCTCCGGATTGAGCCGCGCCAGCGCATCCCGCAGCCGCTGCGCCAATACCACCTGTCCGTGGTCGTCCCGCTCGGCAGCGGGCTCGCCGGGCGCAATCTCAGCGCCGTTTCTGACCGACCAGCCGGCGCCCTCCAGCCAGGCGAGGGCGGCTTGTTCGACAACGGATTCGGTGAAAGGGATCATGGTTTCTTTCTGGCAGACTGTCGCTGCCGATAAAGCCGTTCTGTAAAGCCGCCCTCCGCAAGGAACTGCTGTTCGAGCTTCTGCAACTGCCGCCCCAGCAGGAAACTGGCTTGGTTGATCAGGCAGAGCAGCGTGTTTGCCGCAACTTCCGGTGCGGTGTGCTCGATGGCGTAGTCTGACCTGTCAGACCTCTTTGACCCGTCTGACGGGTCCGACCTGTCCGACGGGTCCGACAAATACTTTCTCCTCACCGCAAGTGCCTCCGGTGAATCCTTCGCCCAAATGCGCAATCCGCGCTGCCGCAAAAAATCCTCGTAGTCCAGCAGCAACTCTTCCAGACTGGCCCGCGCTACGCCGGTAAGCTTCAATTCGGTCTTCTTCGAGGTTGCCGACGCCATGCTCCCCTCGACAATATTCTGCACCCCGCTGCGGGCGGCCTGCACCATCTGGTCATGGGTGCGGGAGCGCTTCTCTATGAAGCGGTTGCAGAAGACAACTGTCAGGTCGTATACAAGCTGCGCGGTCTGAAAGCTCCGCAGCTTGCGATATCCTCCGTGCGGCGGGATCAGGTCATGTTCCTTGTTCATGACACCTCCTGTCCGATAAATCCGACCGGTCAGATACAGCAGACCGGTCGGATGGTGCTTTTACCCGCAGCTCGCCGGAAATGAGCTTGGGCAGTAGTGTGTCGCGCAAGGTGGCGAGAGTGTGGGATTCGTGAATGCCTGCGACGACGCGGTCCACGAAGGGCTGGACTAGACGCGTGAATGCAGTTGCGAGCGGCTTGGGGGGCAAGGCAATGGCATAGCGAGCCATGTCGTGCCAGCTTGTGCGAGGCATCTTCGTTCCGGTCGATCCGGCGTTGGTGTACTCGACGAACGCGACGCTCGAAACATGGCCAAGAACAAAGCCAAACCACTGCATGGAGTGCGGCGCCACTACAACGATGTCGGTGGAACAAACCCCATCAATCGGCGCCACCCCTACTTTGTGGAAGTACGACCGGAGCTTCCCGAATAGGATCTCGCCCTTCTTAAACTGGAACTTGTTGCTTTCGAGCCCATCGGCCGTGCCCCACTCCGAAAGGGCAATGCACCGCTTGGGCATGTGTTCAAGAGCGATGTAGGGCGTATCCGACACGATCTGTTCGGGCTGAACACCGCGACGGGGATTTTCCGCGACGTTGCCCAACATGCTCACCTCCCACCCTGCCGGAATCTCACCCAGCTCCGAATCCTCGAAAGAATCCGGGAACAGGTCGGCGAGATGCTTGGGGAGGCCAGGGTCGCGGCCTTCGGCCTTTGCGCGGACGGGATCAAAGTCTACAAACCACGACTTGAAGAGCGCCCGTGCCATTGCCTCCAGCGTCTCACCCATCCGCCGATTCAGCTCGATCTTGTCGTCCAACGTGCCGAGGATATGGGCGATGGCGCGCTGTTCGGGGAGAGGTGGAGCGAGTATCGGAATGCGGTTCATATTGCTCTGAGTCAACTTAGGCATCGTTGAGCCAGTCAGATGTCCGCTAATATCCACCACAGAAAGGGCATACATGAGAAATCGTGTGTCGGCTTCCTGATTTGCTCGAACGATATGTGCGTGGTTGTTTACCCAGAATTTTCCGTAAGCTAAGAACGCCACTGGAGTGGTACGAGTGCGAAGGTTCTCACCATCTTCTGCAATAAGCAGGTACTCGCCGTCAAACAGATAGTCGTCCACGTGGTCGACGATGCCAGAAGCTCCATAGTATGGGTATGGACCAACGCGACGGTCCGCTTCTTTCACAGGTATCCGAGCACTGTCAAAGTTGTCAGTAAGACTACCGAGCGCAACTTCCCGCCACTCACCCCCCATATTCTAACCCCTTCAGGTTGGCAGCGATCGCAGCGTCCAGCCTCGCCGCTTCGGTCTGCTGCTCCCGCCACTGCGCCGTGAGCCGCTTCATCTTCTCCCCGAACGGCTCGCCGTCGTCTTCCCGCGCCTCGGCGCCCACGTACCGGCCCGGCGTGAGCACGTGGCCATGCTTGCGGATGTCGTCGAGCGTAGCACTCTTGCAGAAGCCGGGCACGTCGGCGTAGTCAGACACCGCTGACGAGTCAGACCTGTCAGACTCGTCAGACAATTTTCTTCGCCAGGCATGATACGTATCGGCGATACGGGCAATATCTTCATCCGTCAGCTCGCGGTGGGTGCGATCCACCATGCTTCCCATCTTTCGGGCATCAATAAAGAGAACATGACCGCGTCGGTCACGGAACTTGCCGTTCTTCCGGTCACGCGCCAGGAACCAAAGACATGCGGGAATCTGCGTCGAGTAGAAAAGCTGGCCCGGAAGCGCCACCATGCAGTCCACAAGGTCGGCCTCGATCAGGTTCTTCCTGATCTCCCCCTCGCCGGACTGGTTCGACGACAGGGAGCCGTTGGCGAGCACAAAGCCGGCTACCCCCGCAGGCGCCAGATGGTGGACAATATGCTGCACCCAGGCGAAGTTGGCGTTACCGGCAGGTGGTACGCCGTATTGCCAGCGTTTGTCATCGTGCAAAAGCTCACCACGCCAGTCGCTTACGTTGAACGGCGGATTAGCGAGGATGAAGTCGGCCTTGAGATCGGGGTGGCGGTCGTTGTGAAAGGTGTCGCCGTGGGCGATCTGTCCCTCGATGCCGCGAATGGCAAGGTTCATCTTCGCCAGCCGCCAGGTGGTGTAGTTCGATTCCTGACCATAGATCGAGATGTCGGCTTTAGTTTTGCCGCTGTTTCCGTTGCCCTTGGCGTGGGCGCGGATAAACTCCACCGACTGTACGAACATGCCTGAGGAGCCGCAGCAGGGATCGTATACCCGGCCGCGGTAGGGTTCGAGCATCTCGACCAGGAGCTTGACCACGCAGCGAGGTGTGTAGAACTCACCTCCCTTCTTGCCCTCGGCGCTCGCGAACTGCGAAAGGAAGTACTCATAGACGCGGCCGAGCACGTCCTTGGCACGGCTCGCCTCATCACCAATCCGGATGTTGCTGATAAGGTCGATAAGCTGGCCGAGCCGCGTCTTGTCGAGGGCGGGTCGGGCATAATCCTTGGGCAGCACGCCCTTGAGCGTCGGGTTATCGCGTTCGATACCGGTCATGGCGTCGTCCACGAACTGACCGATAGTGGGTTGTTTTGCCTGTGCTTTCAGGTGCATCCAGCGCGCCTCGGATGGCACCCAGAAGATGTTCTGGGCGCGGTATTCGTCGGGGTCTTCAGGGTCGGCGCCCTGGGATTGCTCGGCTGCAAGCTTTGCATGCTGCTCCTCAAAGGCATCGGAGATGTACTTGAGGAAGATGAGGCCGAGGACAACGTGCTTATATTCGGCGGCATCCATGCTGCCGCGCAGGGCATCGGCCATCTGCCAGAGCTGGGCCTCATAGCCGACGGTGGCGGAGGAGGTATTTTCGTTTTTCGTGCCGTTTCTTTTTTTTGCCAATTTCCACCTCAGTCGTCCAGCAGTTGCCTTATCTTTATTCTGCACTTCACGACAGTTCATTGTATCGAGTCTCTTGAGAATAGTCAAGAAAATTAGCAGTAAACACTTTGTAATAAAACAGAAAAATAAGATATATTCATGAGAGGGCTTGCGCACTTTCTGCTTCTTTTCAACAGATATTTACAGATTATTTTTTATTTACAGATTATTTTTGAAAGCTCTGCTGTTTTCATTGCGATCAACACCTTCAGCAACTACTGAAAAAATGAAAACCATTGAGATGCGGAATGCTTCATGACCATCACGCAATAGCAAACGCTCTATTCTATGATGAAGACCGCCTCGGGCAGGGGAGAACCCTCCCTCGAACGTCTTTAATGCCTGAAAAGACAGTATCTTACTTAAGATAGCTGTCACGATTCTGTCACGGTAGGCCAAAACGGAGAAAATCAGAGCTTGCAAAACGGGCGGAAAATCGTTTAATATCAATCATTGGGAGTGTATAGGGTTCTGGTGTCCCTCCCGGACTTCAAATCCGGTGTTGCCGGCCACAATCCGGCAGGGTGGGTTCGATTCCCACACTCTCCCGCCAGTTT
>JADZBY010000802.1 GCA_020851855.1 Anaerolineae bacterium | reverse complement strand
CACCCATTGAACGCAAGCGTTCAATGGGAACCCGGTCGGGGACCCCGACGGCATGGAGAGGGGAGATCGGCTGCCATGCCGGCGCGTGCTTCCCCCTCGCTACGCGGTACTCCGCGTGGAGAGGGGGTCATGGGGTGAGGTGTTTTCCTGCTGCCTGCCTCAACGGCGGATTTTGATGCGATTGCCCTGAGAGGGGAAGCGGAGCAAGGGATTCGGGACCTTAACACAGGTCCCGCGCTACTGAATGTTGCCTTTTGGAGCCGGGTGACTATGGCGGGCGCGTCGCGACGCGCCCCACCACATGGCGGCGCAGTAGGGGCGGCTCGCGAGCCGCCCCCGGATGCCTGATCCGACCCAATCGCTCGGATCGTCAGCGCAGAGTTATCATGGCGCTTGCGCTTCGCGTTCACACGAGCAGGCGCATCGGCTGTTCGAGCAACTCGCGCACGTAGCTCAGGAACTCCGCGCCCTCGACGCCGTCGCTCACGCGGTGATCGACGCTCAGCGACAGTTTCATGCGGTTGCCGATCTTGATCTCGCCGTCGACCACCACCGGGACGTCGCGCGCCGTCGCCACGGCAAGGATCGCCGCTTCGGGTGGACTGATGATCGCCTCGAAGTGCTCGACGTTGTACGGCCCCAGGTTGCTCACCGTGAAGGTGGCCCCTTCCAGGTCCTCAAGGCGAATCTTGCCCGACCGCGCCGCCGTGATCAGTTCCTTGTTGCGCTGCGCCAGGCGCGAGATGGACGTGCTGTCTGCATCGCGCGCCACCACGTTCATCAACCCGCCGCCTTCCAACGACACGGCGATGCCGATATTGATGCGGCCATGGCGCACCAGTTTGTCGCCATAGTAGTGGCTGTTCAGGTTCGGGAACTTGCGCAGCGCCAGCGCCGCCGCCTTGACGACGAGGTCATTCACCGTGACCTTCTGCTCTTCCGGCAGGCTGGCGTTGATCTGCTTGCGCAGCGCCAGCGCCGCCGCCATGTCCACTTCCATCGTTAGGTAGAAGTGCGGGATCGTCGTCTTGCTCTCAATGGTGCGCGCCGCGATGCGCTGCCGCATCCGCGATACCGGTTCCTCGGTGATGTCCGGCCCGGTGGGCGCTGTGCGCGTCACGGTGGGCGTCGGAGCGGGAGCCTGCGCCGGAGCCGGTGCAGCCGGAGCAGCTGCTTGTGCGGGAGCCTGCGCCGCTGCCGCCGCCGGAGTCGGGGCCGGGCGCGCCGCCGTGGGCTGGAACTTCTCCACGTCGGACTTCGTGATCCGTCCACCAGGGCCGGTCCCTGCGATCAACTTCAGGTCAATGCCGCGCTCTTCGGCCATGCGGCGCGCAACCGGGCTGGCCTTGATGCCGCCCGGCACGTTGCCATCCTGCGGCGCGGCGACCGGCGACGGCGGCGCGACGGCGGGCAGCGTTTGTGTGGCCAGCTTGATCTCGTCTTCTGTTGGCGCGCGCTGGTAGGCCTGTTCCGTCTCCAGTTCAGGCTGGCGGCTGACGTCGGTCATCGGCGCGTAGCCCTTCAGCTCTTCGGGCGCGCCGACCCGGCCAAGCTCCATCCCCGCGTAGACTGACTCGCCGGGATTGACCTTCTTCTCCATCAGGATGCCGTTCGCCGGCGCCTGAATCTCGACCGTCGCCTTGTCGGCTTCGATCTCCGCGATCACGTCGCCCGCCTTCACTTCGTCGCCCACCTGCTTGAGCCAGTTCAGGAAGGTCCCCTGTTGCATGTCAACGCCCAGGGCGGGCATGGTGATGGTTTCTGACATCCGCTCCTCCTACACCAGTTCTCTCACAGCCTCGACTACCCTCGTTGCGTTTGGCAACGACATCATTTCCAGCTCACGCGCATAGGCCAGCGGCACGTCGAGCGCGCTGACCCGCTTTACCGGCGCGTCCATGTAGTCGAACATGTTCTCCTGGAGTTGCGCGGCGACTTCGCTGCCCAGGCTGAAGTGGGGCAGCGATTCTTCGACCACCACACAGCGGTTTGTCTTCTTGAAGCTCTCGTAAACGAGCGCCATGTCCAGCGGGCGATACCAGCGCAGGTCCACGACCTCGCACTCCACGCCGTCTTTGGCCAGCGTGTCCGCCGCTTCGAGCGACCATTCCACGCCGCGCCCGATGGTGACAATCGTCACGTCCTTGCCGGGCCGCTTGATATCGCCCTTGCCGATGGGCAGGACAAATTCCGGGTCGTCGGGGACCGGCCCCGGCTTCGGATACAGGGCGATGACCTCGGTGAAGAGCACCGGGTTGTCATCGCGGATGGCCGCCTTCAACATGCCCTTCGCGTCACGCGGGGTCGAGGGGCTGCCCACGTACAGGCCGGGGAAGTGGGCGAAGATCGGCTCCGGCGTGTGCGAATGGGTGGCCGTGGCCTGGATGCCCCAGCCCGTCGCGGCGCGAATGACCAGCGGCACTTTGAACTGGCCGTTGAACATGTAGCTGACCTTCGCGGCGTGGTTGATGATGGCGTCGAAGGCCAGGAAGGCGAAGTTGATAGTCATGATCTCGGCCACGGGGCGCAGGCCGGCCATCGCCGCGCCGACTGCCGCGCCGGCAATGACCATCTCGCTGATCGGGGTATCGCGCACGCGGCGCTCTCCGAACTCGTCAAGGAAGCCGCGCGTGACTTTGTGGGTGCCGTCCCACGCGCCGACTTCCTCGCCCATGACAAATACGCGGTCATCGCGCATCATCTCTTCGCGCAGGGCATTGCGCAGCGCCTCGCGCATGGGGATATTCTTTTCGCTCATGGTGTGTTGTGCTTCCTATCCATCCTCACGCATACACGTGGCGCCACAGGTCTTCCGGCCCCGGTTCGGGGCTTTCTTCCGCATACTGCACGGCCCGCTCGATGATCTCCGCCGCGCCCGCGTCGATAGCCTGCAGGGCCGGCTCAATATCCGCATAATCGCGCTTGAGCCGCTCGGCCATCACCTTGATCGGGTCGCGGTCGCGGAAATGGCGCATCTCGTCTGCCCGTTTCTGGTAAATGCGGTCCGAGACGCCGTGCCCTTCGTAGCGGTACGTGATCGATTCGAGCAGCACCGGCCCCGTGGTGCGCGCATACTCGACCGCCTGACGGCACGTCTCGTACACGGCGACCACGTCCTGGCCGTCCATGCGGTCATAGGCTTTCATGCCATACGCCTGCGCGCGCTTGACCAGTTCCGCCTGACCGCTGGCCACATCCACGGGTGTACCCATGCCGTACAGGTTGTTCTCGATCAGCCAGACGACGGGCAAATCCCACACGGCGCTCAGGTTGAGCGATTCGTGAAAATAGCCGTTGTTGGTCGCGCCGTCGCCCATGAAGCACATCACGACTTCGTTGTCTTTGTTGTACTTGGACTTGAGCGCAATGCCCGTTGCCAGCGGCAAATGGCCGCCGACGATGGCATAACCGCCCCACAGATTCACGGAGCGGTCGGCCAGATGCATCGAGCCGCCCTTGCCGCCCGCCACGCCGGTGCGTTTGCCCATCATCTCCGCCATCAGGCGGTTGACGTCCGAGCCTTTGGCAATCGCCACGCCGTGCACGCGGTACGACGTGATGACGTGGTCCGAAGGACGCAACGCCCGCACCGCACCGACGCCCGTGGCCTCCTGGCCGCTGTACAGGTGCAGGTAAACGCCTCCAATCTTCCGCTGCTGATAGAGTTCCTTGCAGCGCTCTTCGAAGCGCCGGATAAGCACCATCTCACGGTACATATCCAGCAGTTCTTCTTTGGTGAGTTCGGCCATCCGGCTCTCCTCTCAGAAGGTAGACACGCACAAATCGCCCGCCGGGCAAGGCGGACGGATAACGATGACAACGTCAAGGGGAAGACGCAGCCTGAAAGCCACTGCGCTGGCCCATCATCGCCTTTTCTGCCACTCGCAACCTGGTCTGAAGCCTGATTTATACTAGCACAAACCCTGACAAGGGGCCATACCAGGCCCGTCTGCGCGGGGTCATTCGGGGCTACAGGCCGGAGCAAAAAAATCGAAACTCATCTCACAAACGGGAATCCTAGCATCTCTGCGCCGTTCTGCCAATCGAATCGCCCGGCGCGCCAGGGGGCGCCAGAGAGGTGTCAGAGGGGCGAGGTGTGCCCTTGCCAAGCATCCGCCCTTCGGCTATAATGCCCTTCACGTCGGGTCGTTAGCTCAGTTGGTTAGAGCGCGTCGTTGACATCGACGAGGTCAGAAGTTCGAGTCTTCTACGACCCACAGACGAAACAAAAAGAACGGCATGTGTGCCGTTCTTTTTGTTTGTCCGGTGCTTAGCGCGTGTTACGCACTTCGCCCGTCGGACATGGCCCGGACCTCACCCCCGGCCCCTCTCCATGCCTGCCACCCCAGAGGGGACCCCGGCAGTCCTAGAACCTGTTATGCACTTTGAGCGCCGGACAGTACGCAGAACGGCGCAGCCAAGATACGCACCTCACCCCCGGCCCCTCTCCACGACTGCCACCCCAGCGTGGACCCCGGCAGTCGTAGCTATACATT
>JADZBY010000801.1 GCA_020851855.1 Anaerolineae bacterium | reverse complement strand
TTGGCTTCAAACTCCACCTGGTCATCAGCGAATGCAGCGACGTCCTGGCCTTCACGCTCACGCCGGGTAATGTGGATGACCGTACACCTGTCCCCAAACTGGCGACCGCCTTGTTTGGAAAGCCGTTTGGCGAGGGCGGCCCTTCTGGACGCAGGAACACGTCTGGAAATTGGTCCGTCAGGTTGTCGGCCATTCGCGCGATCATGCCCACATTAGTCACCTGCGCCACGCCTTCCTGACTATCTTGGAGTCTGCCCTTTTTCACTTCAACTGGATTGCCAAGTATCTCCCACCCACTTCATATGCCTCTGCTTTCTCTTGACCATTAGGGCGCAACCATCTCGCACAGCGGCGGTATATCGTACTGCGCCCGCTCCTCGCAGGTGAAGTCGCGCACGTAACGATGGGTGCTCACCCAGGCGAGCAGTCGCTCCAGTGGCTGGTCGACAACCTCCCATTGGATGACCGAAGTCCCTGTGTAGGGGGCAGAGAATGCAGTCTGCCCATCAGGGGTAAAGGATACGGTAGTGACGTCTGCGGGAACTTTCATGCGGCGTAGTTCCTGCCCAGTGCTGAAGTTCCACAAAATGATGCTTCCTGAAGCATCGGCGGAGATCATGTAACGGCCATCCGGACTGAGATCTACCCACGTCAGATAATCCTCGTGGCCTACGTATCGCCGTAGGAGGGCACCGGTTTCGATATCCCACAGATAGAGGATGCCATTGCCTTCCGCCCCTAGTACGGCTTTCTCGTCAGGGCTAAATACAGCCCTAAACATGGCGATCCCCTCCTCAGCCTTATATTCGCGGATAGGTTCACCGGTAGCTATGTCCCACAACACCGCTTTGCTCACCGGAAGGTTCGTACCGGTAATGATGTGCGTACCATCGGCGGAAAAGTCGATACTCGTGACATCCATTCGTTCATCCAGGGCGAACCGTCGGATTTCTTCTCCCGTGGTCAAATCCCATTGGATCATCTCTCCGCACACCACATCCGTTGGAAGGCATGGGTAACTCATCGAACTGGTGATCGCCTGGCGTCCATCAGGACTAAAAGCGACGCTGCGCGGATAAAACCGGTGGCCATCCAGGCGGAATACTTCTTCCCCAGTGTCTATATCCCACAATCCAATCCACCCCGAATTCGCTCCCCTGAACACGTCGCCCGCAAGGACGAGCGCCTGCTGCCCATCGGGGCTAAAGGAAAAATAGGCTGGCAATCCATCATAATGGGCAAAGCGCCGGATCTCGGTGCCCTGGCGCACATCCCATACAATGACTTCCCCACCTGTGGTAGCTGTCAAAATACGCTGTCCATCAGGGCTAACTGCTACATTACTTAGTCGCGTATCGTCTGCCTCAAACCGTCGGATTTCAGGCTTGATGCTCAGATTCCAGATATAGACCGCACCATCCTCTGCCCCGGCCATGACTTGACCCCCATCCGGGCTGATGGCGACAGAAAGCTTGTAGCTAGGCGAACTGATCAGCCGGTAGGGGTCCTGGTAAGTTTCGATATCCAGCAGCCGTATTGGAAAATCGACACACATGGCCACGTAATGACTGTCGGGCGTGATCGCCAGGCAGTCTGATTTGGCTCCAAGAGAATACTGATAGGTTTCTTGTCCGTTTTGGGTATTCCAAGACCGTATGGTGAGATCGTAGCTGGTTGAAAAAAGGGTGCTACTGGCCTCAGGCATGAATGCTAGATCGCTGACCCGGCTGGTATGTCCGGTGATAATGCGAACAGCAGCACTGGAGGCGATGTCCCAGAGTATGATAGAAGTATCATCCGAGGCGGAGGCGAACTGCTGGCCATCAGGGCTAAACGCCACGCTGTTCACGGCGGCGGAATGTCCCACAAAGTGCTGGATAGACTCGCCCGCAGCAATATTCCACAGGATAATGGTCGTGTCATCCGAAGCAGAGAGAAACGTCTGGCCGTCAGGGTGGCACACCACCCGGTTAACGCCTGCTGTATGTCCCTGAAAAGAGCGAATGGGCTGGCCTGTTTCCAGGTCCCACAGAATGATTGTGCCATCCTTCGAGCCAGATAAGGCGGTGTTGTGAGCAACGAAGGCGATGCTCATGACCCAGTCGGTATGCCCTACAGAGTCCCGCCCACCGAAGCGGCGCAACATGGTTTTGGACTGCAAATCCCATAAGATCAATTCACCGTCGGTACATTGCGCATTCGATAGCTCGGCGCAGCTTCCAGAGAGCGCCCACTGCCCATCTGGACTGAACGCTACCGCCCGCACGGTATGCGGGTGTCCTGTGAGAATAGCCCGCAGACCGGGACCATAGGCGACGCTTGTCAACGTTTGAATCGCTTCCGAAGGAGGCTGCTCAATGCTGACCGCCTCTAGCGCTAATGCCAGCGCCAGATCAGTGATCCCATTGTCAAATTCCCGTTGGGCCGCATTAGCCAGCACCAGACTATGATTCACTGCCGCCTCGCGTTCCGCTTTGTCACGCTGTTTTTGGGCGGTCGAGCGCGCATCGAGTGCTAGTACGGTCAACACGAGTGCGGCAACGAGGAATATTGCCAACCCTGCGACCATGTAACGCAGGCGGTTGGCGGCGCGTTTTTGTAAAGCCAGTTCCCTTGCTTGCCGCTCTATTTCATCGGTTTCCTGCCGCTCACGTTCAGCCATACTGGTTTCGAGAAAACTGCGCTCCTGCCGCGTGAGTGCTAGTTTGGTCTCAGTTGCCCACCCGGCGGACTGTTCCAACCGCGACCCGGTCAGCAGGTAACTTTTGTCGCCGGCGGCCTGCTGCCATTCGGCGGCAGCGGCGGCTAACAATCGCTGCTGGCGGATATCGTGGCGGCTCTCGTCCAACCAGCCGCGCAACCGTGTCCATTCCCGCAAGATGGCCTCATGCGCCACCTCGACGGTCGGGCCGCGCGTGATCGGGTCGCGGTCAAAGCTGAGCAACCTTGCCCGGTCGAAGGCGTCGATGGCGCTCTGCATCGCCTCGGCGTCGCCCAGCGCCAGCAGCTCGCTTTGCAGAGCACGCCGCCGGGTGTCTTCCACGCCCTCGCCCAGCGTCACCAGCCGCAGGAAGAGCTGGCGGCTGGCAGCCTGCTCGCCGGTGCTCAGCCCGGCGTACACGTCATCCGCCCGCCGAGCCAGCGCGCCTCTCAAGCCGCCGATGGCCTGGTAGGCGTGCGGCGTCAGCGCATGGTCCTGCCGCGCCTCAAAGGCTTCGGTCAGCGCGTACTGGAACAAGGGCAGCGCACCGGGTTGGGCGGCAACCTCGTCCACCATGGCCTGAACGAATGCCGGTTCGACGGCCACGCCGATGCGCTCCGCAGGGCCGGTCACCGCCTGCCGCAGCTCGTCGGCGTTCAAGGGCAGGA
>JADZBY010000800.1 GCA_020851855.1 Anaerolineae bacterium | reverse complement strand
GTTGGACGTGTCTCGGTCAAAAAGGCCAATGCCTCCTTTTGTCCAGGAGTTGGCTAGATAAATCAACGTCTCGCCGGTGACTGAGCCTGGAATACGAATTTTCTGCTCGCTCAATAGCCTGACCACTTCAAGAAACGGGCGAAGAGCCTGTTGTTCATTCCCCAGGATATGGTGGAGTTTTCGGCAGGCCGCTGCCTCGTTGCGCACCAACGAGCCCAGAAATTCGCTTTCACCGAGTCCACTAATGATCTGATCCGGTTCGACTGCCAGGCGCTTCTCGGTCTCTCGCCATTGAATGATTGTTGTTTGCGAAAGCAAGTCCTCATCTGACCAGTCAACTCGGGAAGTGTCCATGGTCCCAATCAACAGTAGATTGCGTGGAAAGGGTACTGGCTGGACCAAGTGAACATGGGGCAGGCGCATGATCCGATTGTGCCGGAGTTGGAACGCGACGTCAGTGAAATACCCGATCAGTTCGGCAGGACTAATGTGGGTCAAGCAGGCCACGAATACCCGCTTCGCATTTTCGGGCTGCCATGCTTCTTCCATCACCGCCAGCAGTTTGGCAGAGTTGAAACGTGTCTGTGCCTCAACGAAGAAACATACGTCACCGGATGTTTCAGCCCACCATGGGTGGCCATTCATCATCTGGCAGCGGATGGCATCGCCGCCTGTAAGAGTCTGAGCGAAACCCTGAATTGTCTCGCTCTTGCCGCTGTGAGCTGGACCCGTCAATATTGCCAGCGGCTTCGATCTGAGAGACACGTACAGGTTGGCGATAGAGATAGGATCAGCTTTTTCCCCAGCTTTGGCGCTCGATTGGATCAAGTGAGAAACGGCATCCTGTTCGGCCACAGTACGCTCGCGCCCACTATTGTGACTCGACAGAGGGCTAATGAGAGTAGTCACTGGTCACTCCTTGTTCGGCAGAGTCTGTCTACCCGATCGGCTACTCGTCTTGGCGCGGGGGCGGTGCTGTAAAGGCCGCGAGCAAGCAGTTCTCTGAATCCGTTATTCGATTCCGTGCAAATGCGTAATGCGATTTTTGGCTTTGCCAGCAGCCTCGTCTCACTGGTGTGCATTCCAGAATCACTGTGCTGAGAGTGCATGAAGTCAGACCTCTGCGACTCATTCATCACTTCTCCTCAAGAAACTCCACCCCGAAGCTACCACGAAGCCGTTCTGCCAGTACAGCGCTCTTCGACTTGGAGTCCTATGCGCAGAATGACCTATTCCTGACTTTGATCGGGAGAATGCGCGGAAGGTGAGAAAACCCATAAGCTCTTGTCTTTCCGCGGCGTAATACAGCGAAAAACTGAGCCAATGCGCCATTTTGCCTGATCGCCGAGAGCAAAATGACGCTCCCATCATTGAAGAGATGAGCGTAGATTTGAGGTGACAGTCCAGAAAAGGGTGAAGTGCGATGACTCAGGGTAGCTGACGCTGGTTCTCGCAGGAATTCGGCGTAGCACTCTCCACGCCAGATGCTTGCAGTACATTGCCGACTGCAAATCACCCACAGATAGCTACACTCGAACCTGCGACATGAGCTGGAACGAAATCCAGCCAGGGGAAAGGGTCCTCAACTCACGGTAGCTCAGGAGTGGGAAGACCAAAGAAAATGAGCACTCGAGCTGCAAAGAGAGCAACGGCAGAGGATACACCCCCTTTAGGCAATGAGTGGGAATGGTCGCATCGACAACGGTCGAATTCAGAGCACAGACGGTACGGCGCATCAGGTCCCGTGTGGATAGACGCCGACAGAGCAGCGCCATCCGGCAACCCTTCACCCGAACCCTACGAGACAAACAGTGGTGATTGTCGACACTGGTGTTCCGCGTCCCAACCATTCGCATCTGCAGGAGTGTTGTTCCACTACCTGCGGGAGGGCTGGCAGCTTAATCAGCGAGTTGTTCTTGAGAGGTTTGAGCTCAAGAGTCGTCGAAAGGTATTGCTTTATCGCTTTTCGATCGCAAACGACGAAGAGCAGCTTGTCATTCCTGTTCTGGACAATCCCGTGATAAGGGGCTTCGTGCAGGGCGAGAATCTGTTCTTGTGCCCCAAACGCGAAACATCTGGCTGAGCATATGCATTGAGGGCGGAACTCATGAACATAGAAACCGTCATACGGCTTCTCGGAACCGCACGCCAACTTCGCCGCCACGAGCACTGGACACGCGATCAACTGGAAACGTACCAGAATGAGGCGCTAACAAAGTTGCGAGCGTCCGCTTATGCGCATTCGCCGTTCTACAGGGAATTTCATCGTGGGATGTATCACGCGCCCTTGAATGAGCTCCCTGTTCTGACGAAGCGCACGATGATGGACAACTTCGATGAACTGGTCACCGATCGCAGTATCCATTTGGCCGATATCCGCGAGCACCGCAATACCGCACCTGATTCGCGCTACCTGGGCCACTACTGGGTGAATGCCACATCCGGAAGTACCGGCAGCCCCGGCATATTCCTGTATGACGGGCGTGAGTGGGCAATAGTGTTGGCATCCTTCGCGCGCAGCTATGAATGGGCGGGCCTTCGTCTGAACCTGGCTCACCGCCGCAAGATCGCGGTGATCTCTTCGACGACACCCTGGCATATGTCGTACGTGGTTGGCACAACGCTTCAAAGCCCGTGGGTGTCTACGCTGCGTCTGGCTGCGACCGAACCGCTCGAGCGAATAGTCGACCAGCTTAACGAGTGGCAGCCCGAAGTACTTGTTGCCTACGCGTCAATGGCCCGCGTGCTGGCCGTCGAGCAAATGGAACGCCGGCTAGAGGTAAGCCCCAAGGTTGTCTTTACCAGTTCAGAGGTCTTGACGGACGAAGCCCGCCGCCTGATCGAAGCGGTCTGGGGAAAACGCCTGTTCAACCAGTACGCTGCCACAGAGACTGCCGGTATCGCCGCCGAATGCGAGCATCATGTCGCGCTGCATCTCTTTGAAGATCTGATCCTGGTCGAAAACGTGGACGAGCACAACCGGCCCGTGCCGCCGGGCGTGTATGGCGACAAGGTGCTGATCACGACCCTCTTCAATTACACACAGCCGCTCATTCGCTATGAGCTCGGCGATAGCATCCGCCTGGCGGAAGGGATCTGCGCTTGCGGCCGGCCTTTTGCCTTGGTGGACGGGATTCAGGGGAGAGTGGAGGACACGCTGACCTTCCTTGCGGCAGATGGCCAAACGAAGGCCATCCATCCTAATGTCTTCCATCAGGTGATGGACACCGTTCCGTTGAGGGAGTGGCAGATCATCCAGCGCGACGATGGCTTGCACGTGCTTGCCAGTGGGCTTGAGCCGGGCGAGCCTACCAGCGCCTTGCATGATGCTATCAGCAGCGCGTTGACTGAGCAGTTGAACGCTGCGCCTGCTATTCGAATACATCCTGTGGATGCGATACCGCGCACGGCAAACGGCAAAGCGCCGCTCATCCGATCAGAGCTGCACGCCCAGGCTGCCGATTAGCGCCAGGAAATAGCCCTTACGCCCAGCCCCGCTACCGCTTGCGGTAGCGGACCACCTGAACTCCGCTCTCCAGGCTTAAGAGGGGCCGGGGAGGCGAGGTCAATTTCCGCCGCCCTACCCTTCCCTCTCTAGTGTAAGCCGGAGTCTCCTCTGGAATACGCCAGCGCGAAAACTGCACTCCGCCAAATTGCCTATGCTACCCGTGCTAAAGAGCGCATCCCGGACATGAGGGCACCGTGTATGCTGAAATACGGCCTGTTGAGCTGGCCGAATACTGACCATTCCCATTGGGGAGTTGCATGAGGTGATAAGCCGTGAAGGGCATAAATAGCAGTTCTACTCTCAAATACGTGTTGCTAGTGGCCATGGCGCTGCTAGTACTTTCCACAGGCGGGGCTAGTCTTTACGGCATGTCGCCGGTTGCAGCTCAAGATACTCGAGTTCAGGGCACGGTCTGGATTGCAGACGAGTACAGCAGCAGCATCACGGTTCTGGATGCGAGCACCAACGCCGTCGTCACCACCCTTTCCGGCGTCGCGGAACCGCATAATCTCCAGGTATCGCCTGACGGTGGGACCGTCTGGGCCGTCAGCGGCCACGATTCGCTGGCTGCAGCCATTGACACGCGCACCTATACGCTGCTCGGAACGGTGCCAACCGGAAACCATCCAGCGCATATCATCGTGTCGCCGGACGGAAGCACCGTTTATGTCACCAACAGCGAAGATAACACGGTGTCGGTAATTGATGTCGCCAGCATGTCAACCGTCTCAACCATTCCCGTCGGCGAGTTCCCCCACGGCTTACGCCCCAGCCCGGATGGCAAGTGGGTTTATGTCGCCAACGCGGGCGGCACAACCTTGAGCGTCATCGATACCACCACCAATACGGAAGTGGCTCAGGTCGAGGTGGGAGAGCGCCCGGTGCAGGTCGCATTTTCACCGAGCGGTGAATTCGTCTACGTGTCCTTGAATACAGAAGACGCTGTTGGCAAGGTGGACGTGGCGACCCGCACGCTCGTCGGCAAGGTGAGCGTGGATGATGGCCCCATACAGGTATTCGTCACGCCAGATGACAAGTATCTGCTCGTCGCCAACCAGGGAACGGAAGATAACCCAGGCGCCACAGTCTCCATTGTGGACACGCGCACATTTGCAGTCGTCTCGACCCTCGAGGTGGGCGACGGCCCTCACGGCGTGGTTGTCGAACCATCGGGACGCTATGCCTACATTACCAACATCTACGGCAACGACTCCGCCGTCATCGACCTCCAGACGCTGGCTGTCGTGAAGACGGTACCTACGGGCACCGGTCCAAACGGCATCAGCTTCTCGCCCTTGCCAGCCTCACCGGCCCCTGCGCTCGAAATCGCGCTGGCGCTGCCGAGCGGGATGACGGAGTCGGCTGCTGGGGCGGACGATCACGCTGCTCATCATCCAGGTTCAGCAGCGACGCCGGAACCGACGGCTGAGGCCGCTCCTACGGAAGCCCCAGATTCAGCGGCGGAAACAGGTCAAGAAGGCTCCGTGGACATGACGGCCATGATGCAGCAAATGAGCGGCATGATGGACAGCATGATGGGCGCGGAGATGTCTGGCGAGACGCGCGGCATGATGGAAATGATGCGCGGCATGATGTCTATGATGAATTCGGAAATGGGCGGTGGCGACATGATGGGCGACAGCGCCTCGATGGGCAGCATGATGGACGGAATGATGGGCGCGGAGATGTCCGGCGAGATGCGCGGCATGATGAAGATGATGTGCGGCATGATGTCCATGATGATGTCAGAGATGGGCGGTGGCGACATGATGGGCGGCATGAACAACTCACAGATGCGCGACCGATGATGGAATGAAGTTGGCGGTCTTTTGCTGAATGCGAACGACTCAGCCGACATAGCGCGGAAGCGCAGAGAGCCTGCGCCCATGTCCTCGGAGAATGAGGCGCAGGCCGGAGCACTTCTCCTATTGGCAACGGATTTCGACTCAGCGAGATACAGCGATGAAGAAACCAGACACAACGCCTCGGGATGGCCGAAAACCCCACGCAGTTCGCCGTTCAAGGGACAACCGTCTTCGCGTCTTGGGCTTTTCAGTCATCGTCATATTCGTCATAGGAGCCGCGGGTTACTTGTTTGTCTCCGCGCTGCTGCCGAAGACGCTCGTGGCAGCAGAAAATACAATCGACGTGGCCGCCGATATGAGCGGGTTCAGTTTAGGCGAGATCCGCGTTACTGCCGGAGAGGCGTTGACCTTGCGCCTGACTAGCCTGGACACGCAATTCCATACCGACGGCGGCGGTCAGCATCAGTGGGCTGTGGAAGAGCTGAATGTCAGCGTCATCGCTCCTCCAAAGGGCAGCAATTCGATCACCTTCACGCCAGATCGGCCCGGGACGTATACGTTTTACTGCGACATTTGCTGCGGCGGGCGCGCCAATCCCAGCATGCAGGGAACACTGATCGTCGAGGAGGCATAGACCATGGCATTGCGCCCGCGCAATCTTGCCATCCTCTCGATCCTGGCGCTTGTAGCGCTTGGCGCTATTGCCATGACGGGACTGTGGCATCCTGAAGCGCCTGGGATGGCCATGCAGGCCTACTTGCCGCAACTCACGCTGCCCACAGTGATCGCTGCTGGTCTCGTCGATGGGATCAACCCGTGTGCGTTCACCGTATTGTTGCTCTTCATCACGGCGGTGACCGCCTCGCTAAACAGTGGAGAGCAAAACGTTATGGCGATGCGTGCGCGGCTACTGGGCACAGGCGGTATCTACATCGCGGCAGTGTTTTTGACGTATCTCGGCTTGGGTATCGGCCTGCTCAAGTCGCTGGACTTCTTCACCCAACAACACCTACCCGCCCGCCTCGCCGCATTGGTGGCCGTCTTGTTCGGGCTGTGGATGCTCAAAGACTACTTCTTGCCCGAACTTGGCTGGCGGTTGCAGGCGCCCAGGCAGATCGGCGTCATCGCCCGGAAGATGGGAAAGAAGGCGACCCTTCCCGCGCTACTCATCGGCGGATTCCTGATCGGCTTATGCACTGTGCCATGCAGCGGAGCTGTCTATCTGGGCGTGCTCAGTTTGCTGGCCCTTCAACCAACGGCGCTGCTGGGCTATGCCTATCTGGTGCTCTACAACCTGGTCTTTGTATTGCCGCTGGTCGTCATTCTCGTCGCGGCGGCGGCACGCCCCACACTCAATCGTATGGCCCACTGGAACCTGCATCATAAGGAATCTATCCGGCTCATCCTGGGCGGCGGCGTTGTGGCGATGGGCTTGATCCTTCTGGCGACGGTCTAGGACATTTGTCATCGATGTCTTGAGCGCTTCACAAGGAGCTACTATGCGTGATGATTGCCATGTTGAACCGGTTCAGAAGACGTGCACAGGCAAGGAGGCAGAGCAGCAAAGCGTAGTATGGCTGGTTGTCTACGGACTGCGTTGCCCAAACTGCGCGGCGCGTGTTCGGAACAGCCTCTTGTCGGTGTATGGTGTGGTGGCGGCCTATGTGGATCACATGGCAGGGACTGCCAAGGTCACGTTCAATCCCGAACTGACGACAGCGCAGGCTCTGGTTGATGCTGTCGCAGGCGCAGGGAACGATGGGCGCCACCGATACACAGCCTATTATGTAGCATAATCTGGTGTGTTCCGCGTGGCGCATTCTTCTGCACACCTCACGTTATGTGTAGGGCCGCATTAGGCATAGGCGGTGCACTGGACCTACGGCTCAATAAGCCATTTGGCGGAGTGAACTTGAACGAGAATGGCGCTATGATAGGACTGTTCGTTGGTCGAATGGAGCAAGATCCTGAAATGGCAAAAGATCCTGTGTGTGGTATGACGGTGGATGAAAAAACGGCTGCGGGCAAGTCGGACTATAAGGGCCAGACCTACTACTTTTGCTCGCCTGGCTGCAAGCAGGCCTTCGACAAAGAGCCGGAGAAGTACGTCGGCAACAAACAAGGTACTGAGCACAGGCCTCACCATCACTAGAACATAAATCGGTGAACGCGGTATCGTGTCTGCATTTTCCCGCTCGGCAAGCCTGCGAGCGGGGAATATCTCTTTGTCATGAGTGGCGGTTTGGAACCTTGGAATCGCACCAGTAGAACTCAGGTACTTTGCGCAAGGTGATCTATGGAAACTGCTCGAGGGAAACTGTCCGCTGACGACGGAATTTGTCCAGTCTCTGGGACAAAGGGCAAGCGCGTAGATACTGCGACGGTAAAATGTCTGCTCTCAGTGAGTTTGAGGGCAGTGCACGATACGCAGTATTATTTCTGTCGCGAGGCGGATTGTCCGGTCGTCTCTTTTGCCAGCGCTGGAACGCAGGTATTCCGCCTGCCCGAAGTTCGTGAGCGTGTATATCAGAAAGAGCCGAACAGTGACAGTGTGCTGGTCTGCTACTGCTTTCGGCACACGCTGGGCGATATCCGTGAAGAAGCCGAGAAGACCGATGGCAGTCCAATTGTTGAAGCGATCCAGGCGGGGATTCATGCCGGTCAGTGTGCCTGCGACTGGCGGAATCCACAGGGTGACTGCTGTCTGGGGAATGTCAAAGCACTGCTGAGAAGGTACCGCACGGGCTAGTCGGCGATGTGAGTAGCATCTTTCGATAAATGCTTCCGCTTCATCCAGCAGCAAATGTGGGCCTCCGCGGTTCGGTATCGACAAGAAATGAATCGCGGAGTGGTACCGATCCTTAGTATGGCTTCAGTTTCCGATCGACCTGCATCGAGCTTACTTCTGCCCGCGCCGCGAGGTCGTACGTTTGGATCCTGCTGTCTTCCTGGTTAACCAATGCCGCTCCCGTTCAAGTGTGCCTGCTAATCTTTCCAGCTATTTGAGGCTACATTCGACTTCTTCGTAACATTGGCGACGCCTCATCCGCCAGACGTCGCATCCGCGGGTAGGCCATTCTGCGGATCACATTCCCTCGAATTCCCCTTAGCATAGTCCATAGGTCGCTCAAATCCTCGTATTGAAAGGATTGCGGAATGGGCGTGCCACTGGCCTTGCGAAATCTCCTCCATGAGCGGGGAAAACTGCTCTTAAGCGTCGTCGGGATAGCCGCCGCGCTTGCTCTCGTCCTGCTGCTGGTCGGTTTCAGGGACGGCATGTACGACGCCATGACTGCCTATTACCGCAATCTGGGGGCGGACCTCATTGTCGCGCAGAGCACAAACAGCCTCTCAAACTCGACCATCCCAGATACCCTGCACGACAGACTTGTCGAACTCTCCGGTGCAACTGTAGCCGATCATGTCAATATCGCCGGAATCATCTTCAATAGCGGCGGGTTCAAAATGGCCATTGCCCTGGTAGGCTACAACCTGGCGACTGGCGTGGGCGGCCCCTGGAGTCTCGAATCTGGACGAAATATCCAGGCTGAAGACGAAGTTGTCCTCGACAAGGAACT
>JADZBY010000799.1 GCA_020851855.1 Anaerolineae bacterium | reverse complement strand
CCTTATGTCAGCGGTGCCCACAGGCGCGTGCCCATGTGGTAGATGTAGCCGGAAGCGTGCGCGCTTGCCATTTGCCCGGTGAAGGCGAAGGCGGCCGCGTTTGCGGTGTTCTCTGTGCCGGTGTTGTATATACCGTTGTCTATCGACCAGGCAAACAACGTCGAGGACGACGCGGAGGCGGTGTCATAACGGTAAATCTGCATGATAGCGTGCTGGGCAGACGCGGAGGCATTGTTACTGATCACGTAGCGGAACAGGTAGACATAGTTCGCCGTATTGGCGTGGCTGATGACGGGTGCAAAAAAGGTGGTCGCCCCCAGCTTCACGCGCCAGGTGTAGTTCATCGCCCCGCCGGAGGCCTGTGTGGCCCGCAACGCGGTTTCACCCCAGACCAGGCCCGTGGTGCCCATCGTGCCCGCCGCCACTGTGACCGTGCCCAGCGTGGTTTCGACGTTGGTGTTATTGACCGTCTGCGAAACGCCAATCTCAGAAGGCGGCACGTTGCTATATAGATAGCTCAGGTTGTCGCTGATATAGGTGTTCATGTTGGCAGCGGTCACGAGTTCCGCTGTTGTCCAGGTGCGCGGCGTTGTCCAGGCCATAGGTTATCCTCCTTAGTAGCCCAACCTTATGGAGTCCAGTTCCCCGAACCCCGTCACTCCTAAAATCCAGTAGTCATCATGCACCGGGCGCAGGGTGTAGGTGACATAGTGCTCGTACCCGGCGTTAATGATGTTGTGTTCCTCACCCACGATGAAGTATTCGCGGTTCGTGCCCGTCTGCGTTTCGCTGAGAGCGATACGGCTGCCAATCGTCAAGTCACGCGCCCACGCCGCCTGCGTCGCGGAGGTTTGCGCCAGCAGGGTAATAGCAGCGAACCCCCCGCGCACATCGGAGCGGTTATACAGCTCGAAGTTTGCCATGTCCTGCGGGGCGTCGGCGTCCGTGAGCAACTTCAGGTCAAAGCGCGCCGCCTGGCGCATGGCCTGCCCGATGCTGGCGGTATCGACCGCGTTCGCCGTCACCCCATCAAACGATTGCACCGCGTAGCCGCGCACCGTGACGTTGTTTGTTTCCGTCGCGCCCGCCATGATAATGGCGTGCTGGGCGTCCGCATTGTTGAAGACGAGCTGTACCAGCCCCGCGCCTTCCAGTATCGTTAACCCCACCGAAGGGCTGCCCGCCTCTATCTGCTGGGTGACGCTGTTCCAGAAGGCCAGGGTGTAGTCTGTGGTTACGTCACACAAAATGCTGTACGCGCCGATTTCAATGCCGTCGGCGGTCTGGTAGTTGAGCGTGATTGTGCGCGTCGTCTGGGCTGGGACAATATGCCCCGTCCCGGCGTAGGCGTACAGCCGCGCCACCACCGTCCGTGCCGCCCCGACCTGGCGCGGGTAGCCCGTCACGGTCACATCGTTGATGACATCCTGCCCGTAGCGGTAGTCCTGCTTCTTGCGCGCAATCAGGTTCGCCCCGGTCATGGTCGCATCGACGGCGGTGCTCACATCGGTCAGGAAGAACGAGCGGTTGAGCATGGTAAGCACGCCGTCGCGCGCCTCGAAGAGCAGCCCGCGCTCTGCCTCCATGAGATCGCGCATCATGGCGTAGGCGCTGGTTTCCTCCCCCCACACATCCCCGACATAAGCCATTAGGTTATCGCCCGTCTGGAGGCTGGCGTAGCTGCCTGCATCCGCCCCCAGTACCGTGGTTTCCCCTAACTCGCTGAACCCGGCGGAACCCAGCTTCCATCCGCCGGAAGAGAGCGGGTACAGCCCAATCGCGGAAATCAGGGCAGAGATCACCGCGTCCGTGCGGACGTTCGTCATCAGCGAGAGGATGACCGTGCGCTCTTCCTGGAGCATCCGCAGGTACCCGAACGTCCGCAGCGTGGCTTCCCGCGTCAACTTCGTACCCTGCTGTACCTGAATGCCGTCGCGCGCAATCCGCCCAATGCCTAGCGTCACGGTCGTGCCGCCATAAGTCATGGTCACTTTGACCTGCGCGCCCGGCTTCAACCCGCTCAGTCCGCCGGTGGCGTCCGGGCTGAACAGCTTGTCGGCGTTATCGAGCACCAGTTCAATCGTGGTATCCCGCGCAATCGTGTCGAAGGTCTTGGAGACGCCGCGCTTGATGCTGACGCGCTTCACATAGGCGGAGATGTCCTCAGACGTATCGACAAAATCCCCATCGAGGTTCAAATCCACATAGGCGTTGTAAGTGATGGCTACCATCAGGCCACCGCCGCGAACTCGTACCCGCGCGCCGCAGCCTCGCGCACGATGTCATCAAACGACTGGGCCATGACGGTGATGGTCACGTTGTTCGTGGTGCCGCCTCCGCCGCCCCCGCTCACAGCAGGCAGGGCCGCGCCGGCGCTGGCGACCGCCCCGTTCATCGTCCCGCCAATCGCAGCGTTCGTGGCTGGCGCTTCCTTCTCTGCACCCAGCGCAAACGAGCTGATGATATTCACGCCCATGTCGAGGAAGGGCTTGGAGGGAGAGCCAATCTGGAGCGCGTTAATGGCGGCTGTAATGGCGCTCTTCATGATGTTAGCCAGTGTCGCGTACAGCGCCGAGGCGGTGTTCAGAATACCCGCTACGATGCTGTCTACAATCTGCCTGCCGAGGTCAACCCAGCCGTTAATTGTTTCCAGCACGGCGGTGCGCGCGGCCATCAGCCCGTTTACGATTGTTGCCTTCACGCCCTGGATGGTGTTCGTAATACCCGTCTGGATGTTGCTCAACACGGTCGAGACAATCAAGCCAATCATTTCAAAGTTACTGGCCCACGTCGCCCGCACTTCTGCCAGGTTTGTACCCCAAATGGCGAGGAACGAGTTAGCCGCCGTTTCCGCCGTCTGGTTCATTAAACCGAACCCCCCCAAGAAGTCGCCGTTCAGCATGACTAGTGCCCCGGCGACGATCCCGGAGAGCATCGTGAAGGCGCTGCCCAGTGTGCCGATAAGCACCTGAGCAACCGTGGTGACGACCGCGATAATCGCCGGACCGTGCGTCGCCCACAGTTCCCCGAACGCCACCAGCGCCAGACTCAGGTTGTCCATGACCTGCGGCGCGTTGCCGCTGAAGGAGGTTTGCAGCGCCATGCCGATACCGGCAATCGCATCCTGCATCTGCGGCGCGGTCGTCATCAGGGACGCGCCCAGCGATTCAAAAGCGGACGCCAGTTGTGGCAGGCCGTCGCGGATTTCCGGCGGGAGCAGGTTGAGCAGAGCGGAGAAATCGCCGGTGCTGAGCAGGCCGGTAACGAACTGGAGTGCCGGGGCCAGCACGTCACCAATCTGCTGCCCGATTTCCTTCATCGCGGGCACGAGGTCATTCATCGCTACGCTTGCGAACGCGGCGAGCGCCGGTTGCGCGCTGGCAAACACTCCGCTGAACAGCTCGCGCAGGCCGATGTCCTTCACGTCCGCCAGGCTGGACATCAAGCCACCGATAGTGTTCGTCGTCCGGGCAGCGGCCCCGGCGAAGTCCGTTTCGAGGCTGGAGGTAATCGCTTCAATCGCGGCATCGGCGGAAATCTCACCCCGCATGAAGGCGCGCTGGAGTTCATCCCCGGTCATGTTGAAGGTGTCGCGCAGGATTTGCATGGCGGGCACCCCGGCATCGACCAGCATGTTAATCGATTCCATTGACGCCTTGCCCGTCGAGCGCATCTTACCGAAGGCGTTACTGATGCGGCTCATGGCGTCCGTGCCCGCGCCCGTCGCGGCGGCGAAGTCGATGGTGGCCTGCGTCAACCGCTGCGCCTCCTCAGTCGTGAAGCCGTAGTTCATCGCCATGCGGAGTGCGGCGGTCACACCCTCCTGAGAGAACGGACTGCTGATTGCCAGCGCCTGCGTCCACTCCAGGAGTTCAGCGGCGCGGGAACCTGCTGCCTCGAATGCATCCCCGACAGAAGCGGCCTCCCCTGCTACAACCATTTCACGCGCAGACAGCGATTGCAGCGACATTGCCATGCTCTCGTACGAGATGGTTGCATCCAGCGCCTGTTGCGCCATGCTGCCGACCATGCCAGCCAGCGAAGACAGCGCCCCCACCGCGAGCTGCGCGCCAGCCACCACCGCGCCGCCCAGCACCCCCGCGCCGAAGTTGCTCATTGTCCCGCCTGCGCTGCTACCGCTGGAGGCGAGTCGGTTCAGGCTGTTATCCACGTCCGAGAGCTCGCGCAGGACAGCGTTGCCCCCGGCGGCTTCCAGCAGGATACGAACGTTTGCAACGTCTGCCATATTACAGCCCTAACCGGGCCAGAACCCGCTTGTAGATAGCCTGCCAATCGACGCGCTCCAGCGCCGGGCGCATGTAGGGTTGCGCCGCCATGTAGCGCGTGCCAAACTCGACATAGGCCGCGTAATGCGCCGCTGCTTCCACGATGTAGCGCCGGGCATTCTCGCGGAAGTGGCTGATGCTTGAGCGCAGGTAGCCGGTACGAACAGGCACGATAGCGCGCGCGTTGTTCTCTAGCTCACGCGCCGCTTCAGACAGCACCGCTTCCTCTGCCTCAGGCAAAGCCCGAACCAGCGCGTGCAATCTGTCTTTACTAATCGTTACCTGTAGTGCTGGCATTACCGCCGCTTCCCCTTCGCTCTCGCTTGCGCCTTGCTCTGGAGGTGTTCCCCCCACTTGGCGTCCGCATCATTCAACTGCAGGTATTCCCACACCTCACCCCAACTCAGATTGTCGATGTACTCCAAAGACCAGCCGGTCTCCTTCGCTATCTGCCATCTCACCGCCCGCCACCAGTCTTCCTGTTGGAGTCCCGACTGGCCTTTTGTCAGGCGGGCGGTGAAGACGGCTTTACTCAGTTTGGGTCAGCGAGCGGGTTCACCAGCAGCTTCTGCACCTTCTGGTCAATCGCGTACCAGTCCGGGTAGGGCAAATCGTCGAGATCCGCCCGGCTCAGTCCGGTAACTTTCACGTATACGGCGGTCGCCAGCGCGTCACGTTCTTCCGGCGGCGCGCCCGCAATCGCCAGGATGTCACCTCTTCGCACGGCATACAGGTTCAACTCGACGGCTCGACCGTCACTGAGCGTTACCTTTGGGAGTCCTCCAGAGACTTTATCCGCCATGCTTTACCCCTCTCTGCGGTTAATACACCGCGTCTGCCACCACGCCGCTGAACTGGAACTCGAAGGTCAGTTCCACCACGTCATCATAGGGCACCTTGCGCTCACGGCTGGACACAATCGCCACCACCGTGTGCTTGGGCTTGCCCGTCGCGGTACCTTCCGGCGCCCAGATGAGCGTGCCAGAAGTACCTTTGTCCATGAGCTGCCACATCGCTGTTGCCGCTGTGCCGCCGGTTTGGTCAAGCAGCGTGAGCGAGGCGGTGCCGTCTTCCAGCGCGGTCAGATAGGTCTTCGCCACATCTGCCCCGGCGCTGGCGTCCACGAGGTCGATTTCTTCACTGGCGCTGAACTCGCGATAGTCAGCGTGAATGGTCGTGCCTGCGAACGTCATATACATTGCCGTTCCGGTATACTCTGCCACTGTCTTTCCTCCTTACTGTCCCAAACGGATTCGATAAACTGCGCCGATGTGGTAGACGGCACGCCCGTCCGTTCCAATCTCATGGAACGCCACATCGTCCTCACGGGCACACCAAAAGTTGGTGTAGCCCGATACGGTCAAACTCTGGTTGTGCAGGGCGGTGTCGAGTTGCTCGTCGATGTCCGTCGCGGTGTTCTTCGAGTACGACACCGCCGTCACCACATAGACCACGTTCCGTAAGCGGGACGGGGTGAGGTTTTCATCCCCGCCGCCCTGCCACTGGAAAATCACAAACGGAAGCGGCGCATTGGAGGGCGCGATCATCGACCACACGCCACCCACCGCAAGGTTGGTAATATTCGAGATATTGAGCTTGTTGTACAGCGCCGTATCGGTAAGCTCGATAATCCCCGTCATGCGTCATTTACCTTCGTTACCCGCGCGCGCTTGACCATCATCCACTGGTGTTCATCCAGCAGTTCTTCCACCTGATACACGTCAGTGTTAATCGTCACCCGGTCAGTCTGGGCAATGTCCTGGTCGTAAGCCACGCGCAGTACCAGCACGTCGCTGTACTCGCGCCGGCTCGCGCCCTCGCGGATGTCTCCCGCGCCGCTCATCACGCCCAGCCGGCAGGCCACCGTCCCGGCGACCGTACCCCACGACTCCGACCACCCGCCCTGCCCATCGTTGGTGATGGTGCCGCGCTCAATCATGCACGTCTGGTCGAAGATGAGTTCGGCGGTGGCCCGCATCCGCGCAATATCGGCGGCGCTGAAGACGCTCATCTTAGGTCACTCCGGTACAGTTGCGCGCTGGATACGCCGCTTGCGGCCTCATATAACCCCGCCATTTCCTGACAGTGTGCGAACCACTGCGCCTGCGTGAAAGACTGGTCATCCGCGCTGAAGTTGATGAAGTTCGCTCTCCAGGCTGCCTTCTCGCGCCACACCTGCGCCGCCGCGATATTCAGGTCATACGAGCGTCCGGTGATATAGAGCGCCGTGCCGTTATAACTGCTGGTAAAATTGACCACGCCCCGGATGTAGTCGGCGGTGTAGAGTGCCGTGCCGACGCTATCCCCGCGCCCGTTCTCGATGTCGAAGGCGTCCGTGCCGGAGTCCATCTCTTCAAGATTCGGGTATCCGGTATAGAACATACGGAAGACCTGAACGCCCCCGGAGTACTCCGGCGCTTCCGAGAGCGGCACATGGTTTAAGTCGACCCGGCAGGCATCGAGCACTTCCTGCAGCTGGTCGTCTGTCCACCAGTCCGTTCCGGCGACGCTGTAATCCGCCGTGCCCGCATGAGTCAAGCCGCGCAGACGGCGGATGAGGTTAACCATCCCAGTACGAGCGGTCATTCTTCATCATCCCCCTGCGCCTGCTCCGGCTGCCGCCGCTGGCGTTCTTCCACCGGGCCGCTGGTACGGCCTGATTCCGGCGGCTTGGGGCGGTTCACCCAGGTATACCCGGCGCGGATGAGCTGGTCGCGCCGCTCCTCGCGCCCCTCGGTCACTTCCACAATCTCAGCCCCGCGTATTAAGATATATTTCAGCATCGTTTGCCTCCCTCTGCGCCTCACTCAGCGCCAGCCCATTCCAGCAGATAGCCGTGTGCGGCGTCTCTGCCTCGTATTCCATGACCCACTCGAAATCCGCCGCATGGCGGTAGTGCGGGTTCTCAAAATCGTGAATGACCACCGGGACGTTCAACCCTGCCCGTACCACAAACTCGATACTGCGTACCCGCTCCTCTGATGACTGCCCATCGTCGATGAAGACCAGCCCATAGTTGTAGAGCGGACGGGTGGGCTGCCCGTTATAGAGCGTCAGCCGTTCATCCGGGTCCCGCTCTCTGACCATGTGCCGCCATTCGTCGTTCAGCTCCACGCTGTCCAGCCAGCGCAGTGCCGGGTAGACTGT
>JADZBY010000798.1 GCA_020851855.1 Anaerolineae bacterium | reverse complement strand
GCTCGACGGTGGTGAGCGGCGGATCGACGTATTCGCCCAGTAAAATGCCGTCCACGCCGGTCACGCTCACATCTTCCGGCGCGCGCAGGCCGCTTTCGCGCAGCGCCCGCATCGCGCCGATGGCCATCGCATCGTTGGCGGCGAATATGGCGCTGAAAGGCTCACCCGTGCGCAGCAATTCCGCGACCGCTGCCTCGCCGCCGCTCAGCAGGTTGTTGCCGCGCACGACAAGGCGCTCGTTGACGGGCAAGCCTGCCTCGGCCATCGCCCGCCGGAAGCCGTCCACGCGCCGCCCACTCGGCAGTTCGTCCGAGCGCGGCATGATGCAGGCGATGTCGCGATGGCCGAGTTCGATCAGGTGCTGGGTGGACAGATAGCCGGCCAGCCCGTTGTCAATCTTGAAGGTGTCCACGTCCAGATCGCCCGCTTCCCGGAAGAACATGACCACCGGGATGCCGCGCTCAACGATGGGCCGGATGTGGTGGATGTGCGTCGTGGTCGAGATGAAGATGATGCCGTCAACGCCTTTGGCCTGGAGAACGTTCACATACTCCAATTCGCGCTCTGGCATCTGGGCAGAATTGCACAGGATGACGCTGTAGCCGGCCTCGAAGCCCGCGTTTTCGACGCCCTTTGCGATCTCGGCGAAGAACGGGTTGGCGTTGTCGGGCACGATCAGGCCGATGGTGCGCGTATTCTGGCTGCGCAGTCCGCGCGCCAGTTCGTTGGGGCGGTATTCCAACTCGGCGATGACGCTCTCGATACGGCGGCGCGTCTCGTCGGCCACGTCGGGCTTGTTGTTCAGCACCCGCGAAACGGTCTGGCTGGACACGCCCGCGCGCCGCGCGATGTCGATAATCGTAATTCGTTTTGCCATGAGGTTCTCATTGTGAACGTTGCCGTGAACGTTACCGGCATCGTTCACAGCATAACAGGGAAGCGATCCGGTGTCAAGCACTCTGGGGTGGTGGCATGGAGAGGGGGCCAGGGGGGTGAGGCTCCGAGTTCATTCCAGCCTGTAGTGCTCTCCGGGCCGAATCCGCGTATGACGGGGTCAGCAACCGCCCGAAATGATTGGGCCATAACGACCAGGAAGCGCCGGTCGAGATTCACGCGATGATAACCGCCAGTCGGGGGCACTCTCACCCGGCTGCATTTTTGTGGATCGGCCTATGGTGGGGTCTGATCCTGCGCCCGCCGCCGCACACCGCGCCGGCCCGGCCCGCTCACGAGCCGGTGCGGCTGTCCGAGCCGAGCAGCGCCTCGATCCTGGATACTACGCGCGACAAAGCGGCCTGAACCGGCGCGCTCAGCCCTTCGCCCAGGTCAAACGAGCCGGCGGACACGGTGATCAACCAGGCCGCATCCGGCGCGCGGCCATACAGCCCGTGTGCGGCCACCACGAGCAGCAGGGGCGTCACGTTGTGGGTGAACGCGCCCGGATCGAGGTGCGGATCGTCGGGCACACTCAGGCGCGTCTCGCGAACGTCGCCCGGCGCGCCACCGTCGTGTACGCTGGCGTCCACAAAGATCACCGTATCGGCCCGGCTGATCGGCTCGGCAAGCTCCGGCGTGAGCTGGAAGAGGGCGATGATCTCGGTGTCCGGCGGCGCGCCGCGATGTTCCAGGGCGCGCGCCGCCGCCGGGCCGACGCCGTCGTCCCGCCGCAACGTATTGCCGTAGCCGATCACGAGGTTCATGGGTGGTTCCGGCTCCCTGGAGCCTGTCATACACTTGAGCGTCGAACCGTGCGCAGAACGATGCAGTCAAAACACGAACCTCACCCCCTCTCTATGCGGTACTCCGCGTGGAGAGGGGGCAGGGGGTGAGGCCGGAGTTTCATTACAGCTCTACCGGCTCTGCGTCGGGCGTGGGCCGGGCATGCGACACCAGCTTGCTTCGCAGTTGGGCCGGATTCCGCCCGTGTAGTCGCGGTAATCGGGCAGGCTGGCAAATTCGTTGGCCGACAAGGTGGTGAAGTTGTAATCCACGAACACGGCGTAATCCGGCCCGACGACGTAGATCATGGTCGAATCGGGCAGGGCATTGCGCGCCACCGCCTTGAACGCCGCGCCTTGCGGAATCTCGCCCACGAATTGCCGCGCGCCAAAGTCGATGAAGGCGAACGCGCCGCGCGACTGCCCGCTGATGCCCTCGGCGGTCGGGTCGGCCAGCAGCGCCTCGATGAACACGGCGATCTCGGTTTCCAGGCGCGCACAGTAGTCGCCGCTGCCGGGCCGCGTGGCCGCGTCAAAGTCGTGGTCGCGCCGGAGCAACGTCGCGATGGCAGTGATGGTCCGCCCGCACTCCACGCCGATGGGCGTGGGCGTCTGGCGGATCTGCGCCGCCGCCGGGACCGCCGCCCCACTGAACAGATGTGTGAGCGTTAACACCGCCGTGAACAGGCCGAGCGCCAGCCCGGCCCACAGGCCCGGCTTCGGCGCGTGCCGTGACATTCTCATCCGTCATTCCTCCGCAGGGATTCCCGTGTTTTTGCGCCGGGTCAGGGCGTCCAGGGTTCGACCCAGTAGGTTGTGCCCATGCCCTCCGCCGTCCATCCGGTGTAGGTGCGCCCGGCGGATGCATCATACCACTCCACGCGCCACCAGGCTACGCCGCCGCCCGATTCGACCGTGCACACCGGCCCTTCGAGCACACGAATCACGCCGCCGCCCGGAACCTGGGTGACGACCGGGTGCGCCGAACCGGTCCCTGGCGTCTGGCGCAGGCGGTTCGGGTCGCCGGGCGTGACGCGCGCCGTCTGGCCGATGCTCAGGCGCGACGGCAAAAAGCCGGGGCAATTGACCGGCGTGGGCGAGGCAAAGCCGTAGGGCGTGACCGTCGCGCCGAAGACGCTGGTGGGGATGAACGGCGTGTTTGTGCTCGTCGGCCTGGCGAAGGCTGTCGCGGCCACCGCAGTCAACTGCGCGTTGACCGTGGCCCGCGCCACCGTCTGCACCGCGTCAATGGTGGCCTGGATGGCGGTGCGCGTCTGCTGCACGGCGAGGGTGGCTTTGGGCGCAGCGCTCTGCGTATTCACGGCGTTCACCGTCGCGATCACGCCCTGGGCGAAGGCCGTCGCCGTATCACGCGCCGAGAGCGTCGCCGC
>JADZBY010000797.1 GCA_020851855.1 Anaerolineae bacterium | reverse complement strand
TCTTCACTTTTCAAACATCCCAGAACCAACCCGACATGATTAAAGTTCCCCGCGCCCTGCTCGAACGTTTCAACGACTTGCTCTGTTATTCAACCTGATGTGTAAAGTCCAGCTGAGAGTGTGTCTGCAAACCCTCACCCCCGGCCCCTCTCCCTCATGGAGAGGGGTGCGAAAACCGAGGATTCCCGCTTTTTCTCCCCTCTCGCTCTGAGGGAGAGAGGGGCCGGGGGAGTGAGGGTCAACACGAAAACGGGCTTTGCAGACACACCCTAGTTACTATGCCTGATGTCATGGTCCTGCCGCCCCGCTGTTTGCTACTGCCCCCCGGCTGTGTACAATGGTCCGCTGGACGAACCGCACGCCACAGCGTATCCCCATCGCGCAAGCGCGGTGGCCCCAGGCGGAGGAGAACGGATGCCCACCCTTCAACAGCAGCTTGCGGATTTGCGCCGCCGGATTGACGCACTCCCGGCGGACGCGCGCGCGGCGGAGATCGCCCCACTGGAAGCCGAGGCGCGCAATCTGCTGGCAGCCAGCAAGAACACACCTTCCGAAGAAGACGCCAAGGCGCTCTTTGCCGCGCTTGCCCGCCGCAGCGCCCCGCCCGCGCCGGATGTCGCCTCGCTGCGCAGCACCTTGCGCCGCGCCCGCATCCGCATGGAGATGGCCGCCGGCGACGAGGATTACGACGACGCGATTGATATCCTGGCCGGGGCGCTCGACCAGAACCCGACCAACCCCGATACGCTGGCGCTGCTCCGGCAGGCCGCCCGCCGCAGCGCCCAGCACGAGATGAAAGTGCGCGACCTGCTGAACCGGTACGGCGTCGCGCTGGAAACGCAGGTCGAAAGCGACGAGCCGCCCCTCGTCGACCGGACCGCCGCGCCGGACACGCCGGTTGTGCCCGATCAGGAAGACGAGTATGGCGCGCTGGCGAACGGCGACTCCGGCGCGACCGGTTACGGCCCGGCGGGCGTCAACGTCGACGCGCTGATGGCCGACGTGACCCAGGCGTACTACGCGGGCGACTACCAGCGCACCATCGACGTCGCCAACCGCGTGCTGGCCGCGCAGCCCGATCACGCCGCCGCGCTCGATTACCGCCACAAGTCCGAAGACAACCTGATTCGCGGCGTCGTGCCCGATCACCGCATCCCGTTCGATGCGCGCGTCGCCTTCAACCGCGCCAATTCGCTGGTGCGCGCCGGGAATTACGAGGAAGCGGGCCGCCTGTACCGCGAAGCGCGCGACATTGCCGAGCGGGCGGGCATCTCCAACTGGAAAGACGCCGAACAGGCCCTGCTCGACATCCAGGACCTGGCGCTGGCCCGTGAGCTACTGGCCGATGGCGACCGCCTGCTGGCCGGAGACGACTGGCAGGGCGCGCTGCACAAGTACGAGGGCGCTCAGCGCGTCGTGCCCAGCGACCCGGTCGCCCAGGAGCGCATCGACCTCGTGCGCCGCGTCCAGGACCAGTACGACAAGGCCCAGGTGCAGCTCAACATGATGTCCGGCAGCCTGAGCGAGCGCGTGAACAACCTGCAGGGGCTGCTGAACACGCTCGCCTCGCTGCGCCAGACCTTGCCCGGAAGCGCGCGGCTGCACAGCCTTGCCCAGGAAACCGAGCAGCGCATCAAGCAGGTGAAGTCGCAGCTCGTCGACCAGGCGCGCGCGGCGCTGACCCGCGCCGAATCGGCCACCGCGCTTGACGAAAAGATGCGCCTGACCAGCGAGACGGTGCGCGCGCTGGAAACGGCGATGAACATCGACCCGACCGACAACGATCTGAACCTGATGCTTCAGACGGCGCGCCAGAACGAGGCCGGAATCTCCGAGGCGCGGCAGGTCATCGAGCGGGCGGCGGCGCTCATGGCCCAGAACTTCGACAACGAGCTGTTCCAGGCGCGCACCATGCTCTCCAGCGCGCGCAACTACGCCCAGGACCCGCGTTACCGGGCCGTGGTGGGCGAACTGCTGTTGCGCTTCGTGGAGCGCATCGAGGCCGCTATCGACCGCCGCGATACGCCCACCGCCGAGCGCTGGCTGAATATCGCCAAAGACGAGCCGTTCCGCATCCTGGGCCGCCGCAGCGAGTTGCTTCAGCTTGAGGACGAGATTCGCGCCATGCAGCGCCGCCGCACGCTGCGCACCGGTTTCCTGGCGGGCGGAATCCTGATCATCCTGGGGGCGGTTGCCTTCGCCACACGCGGCGCATGGCTGCCGCTGGTGACCGCGCCGACGGAGACGCCGACCTTTACCCCGACCTTCACGCCGTCGATCACGCCCACGCCGAGCGATACGCCGACGCCGAGCCACACGCCCACACCCAGTGACACGCCGACGCCGAGCGATACGCCGACCCAGACGCCGACGCGCACATCGACCTTCACGCCGACGCGCACGCCGACCCAGACGCCGACCTTCACACCCAGCCATACGGCCACGGATACGCCCACCGCCACGAATACGCCGACCGAGACAAGCACGCCGACCCCGACGATGACGCCATCCATCACGCTCACGCCGTCGGAGACGTACACGCCATCGATCACGCCCACGCCGCTCATCCGCTGCATCGTCGTCGTGCCGCCCGGCGCGTCGGTGACGGTGCGCTCGCGGCCCACGCTGGCGGGCACGCCGGTCAGCAGCGCCGTTCAGGGCACGACGATGAACGTGATGCAGCTTCGTTCGGTGGACGGTTTCGCCTGGTACTTCGTCATTTACCGGGTCGATGACGTGGCCATCGAGGGCTGGGTTCAGGCGTCGCGGGTCCAGGAAATCACCGGCCCGTGCCAATAGACTGGAGAGAGATGTGGGACAAAGACCCGGTGCGTATGGCCTTTTGTCCAAGAATGACGGATCGCAGCGCCCGGACCTTCAGGTCCGGGCTAGAGCTACGAAGCCCTTCGGGCTAAAGGCATGTTCCAGCCCGTCAGGGCCTTGTACGCTCAGCCCGGTCGCTTCAGCGCCGGGCTAGAGCCAGACGGTCCGCATCAATTCGGGTAAATCCTTCAGCGCCGGGCGCACTACTCCGGCGTAACGGATAGAAGTTCGCATAAGTCCATCTCAGCCGTCATCGTAGCCAGAGAATAGAACGATCATGCTCGAACGTTACAAAGCGCCCATTTTTGCCGTCCTGATCGTGGTTCTTGGCCTGGGAATCATCATTTTGTTGACCTACCAGCCCACGCCCGTCAGCATCACCATTCTGCCGCCCGCGCCGACCGGCACGCCCGGTCCACTTGCCGTGTATGTCACCGGGGCAGTCGGCGCGCCGGGCAAGATGCTCACCCTGCCGCCGGAGAGCCGGGTCATAGACGCCATCGACGCGGCAGGCGGCTTTGGTCCGGACGCCGACCGCGCGGCGCTGAATGTGGCGCGGCTGTTGCGCGATGGGGAGCAGATTCACGTCCCATCTCTGAACACAGCGCCGCCAGCCGCCGACCCGGCGTCCGCTCCGGCGCAGATCAGCGCCCTGAATGTGAACACCGCCACCGCCGAGCAACTTCAAGCCCTGCCAGACGTCGGCCCGGCGCTGGCGGCGGCGATTATCGCCTACCGGGAAGCGCACGGCCCGTTCGCCGGTCTGGA
>JADZBY010000796.1 GCA_020851855.1 Anaerolineae bacterium | reverse complement strand
GGGTACTGGTTCAGCCCGTGATTCACGGCGTCGATGGCAGCCTGAAGCACGGGCGGCGGGCCGTCAAAGTCCGGGTAGCCTTGCCCCAGGTTGATCGCGCCGCACTCGCGGGCCAGCGCGGTGATCTCTGCGAAGACCGTCGTCCCAAAATCCGCTACACGGCGGGCCATGTCCGGCATCAGCGTTTCATCCTGTGCACATCACGAGCGATTCGCGCAGTTGTCCCGACTCACGGGGCGGGCGTCGGCGTCGGCGTGGCCACGACGGCAAAGCGGATCGAGTCGAGCACCGCCTGCAGGTCGCCGCGCGCGTCGTTGTAGGCTTCAATCGGCTCCACGTAAGCGTAAAAGAGCACATTGCCCGTCCCGCTCTTGACGCCCGCGAACCATCCGGCGGTGTCCGGCTCGCCCTGGCAGCCGGTGATGTTGAAATACGTGCCCACGGCGGGCTGTCCGCCCACGCTGAACGGCTGCTGGCCGGACGTGCCGACGTTGCAGGTGATGTCCACCACCGTGCCCTGCAACAGGCGCAGGCCGTCCGTCCACAACATCGAGCGCGACAGGTCATCCAGCGCAGCTTCCGGCCCCGGCGTGGGCGTTTCGGGCGTGGCGCTCGCGTTTGCGCCCATCAGGTCGGAGAGCGAGGGCGGCGGCGCGATGCTGGGAAAGCCCCACAGGGCGATGATCGTGCCCACACCGTTGGTGACCGGCCCCTGGTAGATAGCGACGCCCATCATGACCGCGTCGTAGGCCGTGCGGATGGGCACGTACTGGTACGCATACTGCCAGCCGCGCGGCAGGTTGACGCCGAAGGGCGGCGCGTCGCCGGGCAGCACGAGCGGTTGCGTCGGCTCCGGGCTGGCCAGCGGCGTGGGCGATGCGGCCAGCAGCGGTGAGGTGGCGGTTGGGCCGGGCAGCGTGCTGGCGATGGCCAGCGTCGCGGTCGGGCCAGGCGCGCCGGTGGGCAGGCCGGGCGGTGCGCCCTGTGGTGGCGTCACCGACGGCAGCGGCGTGCGCGTCGGGCGCGGCGTGGGCGTGTCGCCCTGCGCCAGCGCTGGCAACGCCGCACTCAACGCGGCGATGACGAGCATCACAGCCGCAACCTGCCGGACAGTGCGCGGGATTCGCTTCAAGGACACGGTCGCTCACTCCCATTCAATCGTGGCGGGCGGTTTGTTCGTGATGTCGTACACGACGCGGTTGACGCCCGGCACTTCGTTCACGATGCGGCGGCTGATCTCGGCCAGCACGTCGTAGGGCAGCCGCGCCCAGGCCGCCGTCATGAAGTCGTCCGAGGTCACGGCGCGGATGGCGACCGCTTCCTGGTAGGTGCGCCCGTCGCCCATGACGCCCACGCTGCGCACCGGCAGCAGCACGGCGAAGGCCTGGGCCGTGCCTGCGCCGGTGGCCGGATCACCGCGCAGCAGCCCAGCCCGCGCCAGCTCGCCGGTGACGATGGCGTCCGCCTTGCGCAGCCGCTCGACGCGCTCCCAGGTCAGTTCCCCCAGGCAGCGCACGGCCAGTCCCGGCCCCGGAAACGGCTGCCGCCACACAATCTCGTCGGGCAGGCCGAGCGCCGCGCCGATGCGCCGCACCTCGTCTTTGAACAGGTATCGCAACGGCTCCACCAGCGTGAAGTGCATATCGTCCGGCAGGCCCGCGACGTTGTGGTGCGACTTGATCTTGTGCGCGCCGGGCCGGTCTTTGGCCGCGCTCTCGATGATGTCCGGGTAAATCGTGCCCTGCGCCAGAAATTCGACATGGCCGAGGCTTTCCAGGCGGCGCGCTTCGGCCTCGAAGCTGCGCACGAACAGCGCGCCGATAACCTTGCGCTTCTGCTCCGGGTCGGTCACGCCTTCCAGCGCGCCGAAGAACGTCTCGGCGGCGTCCACCGCGACCAGCGGAATGCCCATCGTATCGCGGAACGTCGCGACCACCTGCTCCGGCTCGCCCTGGCGCATCAGGCCGGTGTTGATGAAGATACAGGTGAGCTGATCCCCGACGGCGCGGTGAATGAGCGCCGCCGCCACCGCCGAATCTACCCCGCCGCTCAGGCCGAGCACGACGCGCCCATCCCCGACCTGGGCGCGCACCGCCGCGATGCTCTCGTCGATGATCGAGTCGGGCGTCCAATCCGCCGCACAGCCGCAGATGGCCCGTGCGAAGTTGCGCAGCAGGGCCGGTCCGGCAGGCGTGTGCGTCACCTCGGGGTGGAACTGCACGCCGTAACGCCGGGCCGCCTCGTCGCCCATCGCCGCGAAAGGGGCGTGCGGCGTGCTGGCCAGCGCGCGCCAGCCGGGCGGCGGTATCTCCACGCGGTCGCCGTGGCTCATCCAGGCGGGCATGATCGTGGGCAGCCCGTCCAGCAGGGGCGACGGCTGCGGATCGAGCGTCACGTCGGCGTGCCCGTACTCGCGCTGGCCTGCCCCGGCCACCCGCCCACCCAGCGCGTGCGCCAGGAGCTGCATCCCGTAGCAGATGCCCAGCGCCGGCAGGCCGCTGCGCAGGACGTAGCCGGGCAAACGCGGCGCGTCCGGCTCGTAGACGCTGGCCGGGCTGCCGGACAGGATGAAGCCGCGCGGCGCGATGGCCATCACGCGCGACTCGTCGCTGTCCCAGGGGAAAATCTCGGCGTAAACGCCCTGGTCGCGCAGCCGCCGGGCGATGAGCTGCGTCGTTTGCGAGCCGTAATCGAGGATGGCGACGCCGCCCGTGTGCCGCGTGGACGTGCTCATCGGCTGTCCTTTGCTGGCCCGTCAGTCGGCGAAGACGATCTGGCCGCTGTCCATCGAGGTGATGGTCACCAGCGCCTCGACCCGCACGCCGTACTGAGTCAGGCTGTCGCGCCCGCCCTCGAACGTCTTTTCGACCACCGCTGCAACGCCCGCCACCGTCGATTTGGCGCTTTGCACCATGCGGATCAGGCTGCGGATGGTCTTGCCGGACGCGAGGAAGTCATCAATGACCAAGACGCGCTCGCCGGGCGGCAGGAACTCGGCGGAGACGATCAGGTTCACTTCCATGCCCTTCGTATGCGACGGCGCGGTTTCAAGAAAAACCGGCCCCGAAATGGTGACCGGTTTCACCTTGCGCGCAT
>JADZBY010000795.1 GCA_020851855.1 Anaerolineae bacterium | reverse complement strand
GCCGACGGCCTGGAGTACGTGCGCTGGGCGCTCCGGCGTGGGCTGGACATTGACGAGTTCGCGCCGCGCCTGTCGTTTTTCTTCAACGTGCACAACGACTTTTTCGAAGAGATCGCCAAGTTACGCGCCGCCCGCCGTATCTGGGCGCGGGAGATGCGCGAGACGTTCGGCGCAAAGGACCCGCGCTCGTGGCTGATGCGCTTCCACTGCCAGACGGCGGGTGTGAGTCTGACCGCGCAGCAGCCGGAGAACAACATCGTGCGCGTGGCTATCCAGGCATTGGCGGCGGTGCTGGGCGGTGCACAATCGCTGCATACGAACAGCATGGACGAGGCGCTGGCGCTGCCGAGCGAGAAGGCGGCGACGATTGCGCTGCGCACGCAGCAGATCATCGCGGGCGAGAGCGGCGCGGCGAACACCATCGACCCGCTGGGCGGCAGTTATTACCTGGAGACGCTGACCAACGAGACGGAAGCGGCGGTGTACGAGTATTTCCGGCGCATCGAGGCGCTGGGCGGCGTGTTGCCCGCCATCGAGGCCGGTTTCATGCAGCAGGAAATCGGCGATGCGGCTTTTGTCCACCAGCGGCAGGTCGAGCGCGGCGAGCAGACCATCGTCGGCATCAACCAGTACGTCGACATGACGCCGCCCGACATCCCGATCCTGGCGATGGACCCGGACGGCTACCGGCGGCAGGCGGCGCGCTTGGAGAAACTGCGCCGGGAACGCGACAACGAGAAGGTCAGCGCCGCGTTGAACGCCCTGCGCGAGGCGTCGCGCGGCACGCAGAACCTGATGCCCTTCCTTCTGGACGCGGCGCGCGCCTATGCCACCCTGCAGGAGATGGCAGACGTGCTGCGCGTCGAGTTCGGGGCCTACGAAGAGAAGCACACGTTTTAGGGCGTGGTGGACCTCACCCCCGGCCCCTCTCCATCCCTGCCACCCCAGACCAGCCATTGAACGCAAGCGTTCAATGGGAAGCCGGTCGGGGATCCCGGCGGTCCTACAGCGTGTTATACACTTCGCACGGCGGACATGGTCCAGAGAGGCGAAGGCAAGCCTGAACCTCACCCCCGGCCCCTCTCCATCCCTGCCCCCCCAGCGGGGCCCCCGGCAGGCATGGAGAGGGGAGTTCGCCAGCCCCACCGCCGCGCTCTTCCCCCTCTCTACGCGGTACGCCGCGTGGAGAGGGGGCCAGGGGGTGAGGCGCAACGCCCATATTAGCTCCACGGCGAGCGGCGAAGAAACGCAGACGACGCCAGACACGGACGAGGCAGGCCTCGTCCCTACACGCCGTAGGGACAACGCCTGCGTTGTCCGCCCTTTCCCTGTCCAATTCACGCAAGACCGGATGTTCGTGCCTGCCAGGCTGCCGAGCCTGCGTTGTCCGCCCTTTCCCCCAGCCGCGCGCCGGGCGTTTGCCAGTCCCCGTCCCAGCCGTGGGCTTGACGACAAGAATCTGCGAGAGTTTCGGAATATCGTAAAGCGCCCGGCGGCCCGGCGTGATGGTACTATGTTCAGGAAGAGACCATACGCGCCGTGCATTCATGGCGCTGGGCGCGTCGCTCCTCTTGTCATCGCTATGGCCGGGAAGCGGGTTTATGGTGAACGACCGGGCAGAATACGATCAGGCGTTGGCTCCGCAAGGGCCTTCAGATTCCGCGCCCGCCCAGGGACTTGACACGGCGCGCCGTGATGACCGGCTGCGCAAGCTGTACCGCGCCGTCGAGCAGAGCGCGAATGGCGTGGTCATCACCGACCTGAACGGCGTCATCGAGTATGTCAACCCGGCCTTCACCGGCCTCACCGGCTATACGCTTGGCGAAATCGCCGGGCAGAATCCGCGCATCCTGAAGTCCGGAGAAACGCCGCCAGAGGAATACGCGCGACTGTGGCAGACCATCGCGGCGGGCGGCGAATGGCGCGGCGTCTTCCACAACCGGCGCAAAAACGGCGAGTTGTATTGGGAGCGCGCGTCCATCTCCCCAATTCGGGACGAAAATGGCGCGATCACCCATTTCCTGGCCATCAAAGAGGACATCACCGAGCAGAAGCGCATCGAGGACGCGCTGCGGGCCAGCGAGAAGAAGTTCCGCAGCATCATCGAACAGCTGAGCGACGGCCTGATCCTGGTGGACTGGGACGGCACGATCACGGAGTGGAATCCCGGCCAGGAGCGCATCTCTGGCTATCGGCGCGAAGAGATAATCGGGCGCAAGGTATGGGATGTGCAAGCCCTGCTCAACGCCGATGAAGGCCATGCGCAAACCATGCGTGAGCACACCCAGCAAGCGCTGGCGTCGCTTGCGGCGGAAGGCCGGGCCGGCTGGCTAGACCAGGTCCGAGAACACACGATCCGCTGTGCGGACGGCAGCCGCCGCATCATTCAATCCATCGCCTTCCTGATCGAAGTAGACGGGGCCGCGACTATCGCCACCATCCTGCGCGATATGACAGCATGGCACGATGCGCAGCAAGCGCTGCGTTCCGGCGACGCGCGATTCCGGGCGATCATCGACTCGATCAACGATGCGGTCTTTGAACTGGATGCCGAAGGGCGTTTCATCGGCATCTACGGCGGGCGGAACGTGATCCGGGGCGATCACCTGGCCAACCTGATCAACCATACCGTGCGCGAATCGTTTGGCGACGAGATCGGCGCGACGTGCGAGTCGGCGGTGGCGCAGGCGTTGGGTGGGATGAATGCGACGTTCTTGCTCAAGCTGACAGGCCATCGGGACCGGTATTTTCACGTCACGCTCTCGCCGGTAGCCTATGGCCCACACGACGAGCCGCGCACGGTGGTCGGGGTGGCGCGGGATGTGACGGCGCTCAAGCAGGCGGAGACGTCGGAGCACGAGGCGCGGGTGCTGGCCGAAGCGCTGCGCGACACCGCCGAGGCGCTGGCCACACAGCGCGATCCGGAGCTTCTGCTCGGCTACATCCTTGAGATCGTGGGGCGCGTCGTGCCGCACGACGCCGCGAACCTGATGCTGGTCGAAGACGGGCAGGCGCGCGTCGCGGCGCACCGTGGTTACCCGGAATCGTTCGCCGTGTTCTTCCGGTCCTTCCGGTTTTCGCTGAGCTTCACCAACTTCCAGCACATGCTCACGACCCGCACACCGGCGCTGGTGAGCGATACGACGCGCGAGGCCAGCTGGTTGGTCATTCCGGAGACGGAGTGGATTCGGTCCTACGTCGGCGCGCCGATCACGCTGCGCAGGGAAGTGATCGGCTTCGTGAGCCTGGATAGCGGGACGCCGGGTTTCTTCAAGCCGCACCACGCAGAGTGGCTCCAGGCCTTCTGCAACCAGGCGGCGCTCGCGCTGGAAAATGCGCGGCTGTATGACCAGGTTCGCCGCGAAAAGGCCGAACTGGAGCGCCGGGTCGAGCAGCGCACGCTGGAGTTGTTCCGCGCCAAAGAGCACGTCGAGGCCATTCTGAACAACAGCAGTGACGCGATCATCGTGACGCGCGACGGCGGCCTGATCAGCCAGGCCAACCCGGCCTTCACGGAGATGTTCGGCTACTCGGTCGATGACGTGTTCCACCGCCCGCTCAACGTACTGGCCCGGCCCGCCGACTCCACCATCGTGGACGCGGCGCTGCACACCGTCCAGGCGACGCGCCAGCCCGCGCGAATCGAGATCGTGGCGCAGCGGCTGGCGGGCAGCGCCTTCGTGGCTGACGTCGTGCTGGCTCCCATCCACAGCGGCTTTGGGACGGGCATCGTGTGCAGTGTGCGGGACATCACGCAGCACCGCCAGCTTGAACAGGACCTGCGCGAGGCGCTCGACCGCGAGCGTGAGCTGAACGAGCTGAAGACGCGCTTCATCTCGACGGTGTCGCACGAATTTCGGACGCCGCTGACCGTCATCGCGACGTCGGCCAGCCTGATTTACCAGTACGCCGACCGCCTGACCGCCGAGCAAAAAGCCCAGCACTTCGAAAAGATTCAATCTGAGGTGCGCGAGCTTGCAGCGCTGCTCGAAGATGTGCTCGTCATCAGCCGGGGAGAAGCGGGCAAGCTGCGGGCAGAACTCACGCCGCTCGATCTGGCGCAACACGTCCAGGACGCCGTGCACGACCTGGAACTGACGACGAACGGATCGCGGCGCTTCACGTACACGCAGGTTGGCGCGTGCCCGCTCGTCCAGGCCGACGAGCGGCTGGTGCGCCAGATCGTGCTCAACTTGCTCTCTAACGCCGTGAAATACTCGGCGGAAGGCAGCCCGGTTGAAGTAGCGCTTCACGGCGGGGACGACCAGGTTGTGCTTCATGTGCGCGATTACGGCGTGGGCATCCCGGAAGCGGACCGCCCGCACGTCTTCGAGATTTTCCACCGGGGCCAGAACGCCGCGCAGATTGAAGGGACCGGCCTGGGGCTGGCGATTGTCCAGCAGGCGGCGACGTTATTAGGCTGGACGCTGAGCTTCGAGAGCGCGTTGGGCGAAGGCACAACCT
>JADZBY010000794.1 GCA_020851855.1 Anaerolineae bacterium | reverse complement strand
TTTTGCGCGACGAGGGCGTGGACGCCACCTTGCGCCCGGAGACGATGGGCAAAACGGCGCTCTTTGGCACGCTTGAGGAAACCATCCAGCTCAGCCGCGACGTGCCCGGCGTGCTGCCGGCCATCGATTTTGCGCACCTGCACGCGCGCACCGGCAAGCTGAACACCTATGAGGAATTTGCGACGATGCTCCAGATGGTCGCGGATGGCCTGGGCCGTCGTGGGCTGGATAACCTGCACATCCACCTGTCGGGAATTGCTTATGGGCCAAAGGGCGAGCGCCATCACCTGCCGCTCAACGAGGCGGATTTGCAGTACCGCGACCTGCTCCAGGCGCTCATCGACTTTGACGCCAAAGGCGTGATCGCCGTCGAAGCGCCGGAGCCGTTCCACGTCGCGGACGCGCTGACCCTTCAGGCCACCTACCGGCGTCTGCGCAGCCTGAAGGAAGGCAACGCCGACGACATGGCCGGGCACGAAGAAGAATGACGGAAACGAAGGCAACGTAGGTGTAGGGGCGCGTCGCGACGCGCCCGCCCTGGCCGAACCGGACGGCTGGCGGCGCACCTCGCCATGATCAGACGGACGGCTGGCGGCGCGCCTCGCCTCGCCATGATCAGACGAACGGCTGGCGGCGCACCTCGCCGTGATCAGACGGGCGGCTGGCAACGCACCTCGCCATGATCAGACGGGCGGCTGGCGGCGCACCTCGCCATGATCAGACGGGCGGCTCGCGAGCCGCCCCTACACGTCGATCAAGCGGGATAGCTGCTCACTGGCCCCGCCGGGTGCGCCACTCGAACATCGGCGCGACGACGCCCAGCCGCTTTTGCCCTAGCACCGTGTCGACGCTGCCATCGTCCAACACCTCGAAGCCGGTGCACTGCTGCATCTCGTCCAGGAGCTTCGTGCCGGGGATGACCGACAGCAGGTCCACCCAATAACTCCCGGGGCGCAGATACTCGCCGGGGATGGTGCACTCCGTCACGTAGTCGCCCGGCTCAACGTCCTGGTTGAGGCGGTGCGGCTCCAGGTCAAAATCGGTGCTGGTCAGGACGCAGATCATCTCGCTGTTCCACAGGCGGAAGCTGATCTGCGCGCCGCGCACCGGTTTGGTGACCCGGTAGCGGATTTGCAGGGTCAGCCCACCACTGAGCGCCACCGCCGGGCTGACTTTGCGCTCGTGGTTGAGCACGGTGATCCCGGTGAACGCCACTTCCCGGATGCGGATGGCCGGGCGCTCGCTCAGGTCGAACGTCTTTTCGCCGGAGAGCAGGACGCTGCGGTCCAGGTATTGCTGCACGACGGATTGCACGTCGCCATAGCCGACCACGCGCCCGGCGTGCAACAGCAGGCCGGTATGGCACAGCCGTGAGATGGCCGACATGTTGTGACTGACGAACAGCACCGTGCGGCCCTCGTTGGCCACCTCGCTCATTTTGCCCATGCATTTGCGCTGGAAGGCCGCATCGCCCACCGCCAGCACCTCGTCCACCAGCAGAATCTCCGGCTCCAGGTGCGCGGCGACGGCGAAGGCAAGGCGCAGGTACATGCCGCTGGAATAGTGCTTGACCGGCACATCGATGAAGCGCGGGACCTCGGCAAAATCGACGATCTGGTCGAATTTGCGCGCGATCTCGTGCCGCTTCATGCCCAGGATCGCGCCGCTCAGGTACACGTTCTCACGCCCACTCAGTTCGGAGTGAAAGCCGGTCCCGACTTCGAGCAGTGATCCGACGCGCCCGTCGATGTCCACGTACCCTTCTGTCGGCTCGGTGATGCGCGACAGAATCTTGAAGAGCGTGCTCTTTCCTGCGCCGTTTTGCCCGATGACGCCAAGCACCTCGCCGCGTTTCACCTCGAAGCACACATCGCGCAAGGCCCAGAAGCGCTCGCTGAGCAGCGGGTCGGTCGTGGGCGCAGGCGGGCGGCCCAGGTTGCGGACGATGCGCACCGGCGCGGATGCGGCGCGGCTGATGGCGGTGCGTAACGTCTGGTAGTTTTCTTTGACGCCGCGAATCGAGAACTGCTTACTGATCCGTTCGGCGCGGATGACCACATCACTCATCGACGGGCCGCCTCACACCACATCCGCGAAGGTCTTCTCGGTGCGCCGGAAATAGAGCGCGCCGCTGAAGAGCAGCATCACGGCGACGACCGCCGAGACGAGCACCATCGGGCCGGGTGGACTGCCCACCGCCATCGGGGCAAAGTGAAAGCCGAGCTGGTCCAGCCCAAGCGCGGCGAACGGCGAGGCGCTGTTGCTCAAGAGCGCCCAGCGGAAGCCTTCGACCACCCCCACCATCGGATTCAGGCCGTAGAGTGTACGCCACGGCTCTTCGAGCATGCTCGACGCATAGGCCACCGGCGTGGCGAATAGCCAGAGCTGCACCAGGAACGGCACGATGTAGCGCACGTCGCGATACTGCACGTTCAGCGACGACAGCCACAACCCAACGCCCAGCGCCGTGATGAGCGCCAGCGCCAGGAAGAACGGCAGCCACAGGATCGACGCCGCCGTCGGGTACAACCCGTACATGAGCATCATGCCCAGCAGCACGAGGAAAGACAGCACGAAATCGGGCAGGCCGCTCAGCACGCTCGATACGGGGATGATCAGCCGCGGAAAATACACCTTCTTGAGCAGGTTCGCACTGCCCACCAGGCTGTTCGAGGACGCCGACAGGCCGTTGG
>JADZBY010000793.1 GCA_020851855.1 Anaerolineae bacterium | reverse complement strand
GACCTTGTTCGGCGCGCCCGATGATGGTGATGTCCGACGGCTTCAGCCCGAACTGCGCGATCATGTGCTCCCGCAGGTTGCGCAGCGCGGGCGATTGGCCCCAGGCGCGGTATTTCACGCCCCATTCGAACAGGGCATCGACCACGGCGGCCAGTTGTTGCCCTTGCTCCGTCAGGTGATATTCGGCGCGCGGCGGCTTCTCGCTGTACAGCGTGCGCACGACGATTCCCTCGTCGGTCAGGCGCGCCAGCCGTTCCGCCAGCAGGTTGGTGGAGATGCCGGTCAGCGAATCGAGCAGGTCCTGGTACTTGTGGATGCCGCGCAGCAGATCGCGGATGATGAGCAGCGTCCAGCGGTCCCCGATCACGTCGAGCGATTTGGCAATCGGGCAGTCCAGCCCATACGTCTTGCCGCTGCTCGTGCACGACTCCGCTTCCGTACGGGATTTGGTCCGAGTTGACATGCGCCTGTCCTCAATCCTTTATCGCCACTGACGCGCCCGCCGCCGCGTTTCTTACAGCCCCGTCAGCGCCGCCCGCAGATCATCGATCAAATCGTCCACGTGCTCCACGCCGACGCTCAGACGGATCAGGCCGGGATTTACGGCGATGTCGCTCGCGGTGGTGCTGGCGTGGGTCATGCTGTACGGGTGCTCGATCAGGCTCTCCACGCCGCCCAGGCTCTCCGCCAGCGCGAACAACCGCGTGCGCGTCACGAACTGCTGCCCGGCATCCGCGCCGCCGCGCAGGATCAGGCTGATCATGCCGCCGAAGTTGCGCATCTGCCGCCGCGCCAAATCGTGCTGGGGATGGCTTTCCAGGCCGGGATACATGACTCGCTCGACGGCGGGGTGATCTTCGAGGAACCGGGCGACGCGCAGCGCATTGGCGCTGTGCCGCTCCATACGCAGCGGAAGAGTCTTCACGCCGCGCAGGACGAGGAAACAATCCCACGGCCCCGGCACGGCCCCGGCGGCGTTCTGCAAGAACTTGAGCTGCCGGTACAGGTCGTCGTCGCGGGTCAGGATCGCGCCGCCCACCACGTCGCTGTGGCCGCCCAGGTACTTCGTCGTGCTGTGCAGCGAGAGGGTCGCGCCGAGCTTGAGCGGCTGTTGCAGGGCCGGGCTGGCGAAGGTGTTGTCCACGGCCAGGATCAGGCCGCGCGCCTGGGCGATGTTGGCGATGGCGGCGATGTCGGCCAGCATCAGGCCCGGATTGGTGGGCGTCTCCAGCCAGATCAGGCGCGTGGCGGGCGTGATGGCCGCTCGCACCGCGTCCGGATTGGCCGTGTCCACCCACGAGAACTCCAGCCCAAAGCGCCGCCAGACCTTGTCCGCCAGCCGGAATGTGCCGCCGTACACGTCGTTGCCGGCGATGACGTGATCGCCCGCCTGAAGCAGCTTGAAGACCATGTCCGTCGCCGCCATGCCGCTCGAAAACGCCAGCCCGTAGGGTGCGCCTTCGAGCGCGGCGAGGCAGTCTTCGAGCGCCTGCCGGGTCGGGTTGTCGGTGCGGCTGTACTCGTAACCCTTGTGGTCGCCCGGCGCGGCCTGGACATACGTCGAGGTCTGGTACACGGGCGTCATGATCGCCCCGGTGGCTGGGTCGGGCGCTTGCCCGGCGTGGATGGCCAGCGTCTCCAGCTGCCAGCGCTGCTCGTCAACCTGTTCCGTCACCTCACCCGCTCCATTTCCTGTGAGTCTCGTACAAATAACAATCAAGGAGTCCCGCGCAGCGGAACTCCCTGATTTGTAGCACAAGGTCATCGGCTTCGGCAATAGGCGGGAACCCTCACCCCTGGCCCCGCTCCCTCATGGCGAGGGGAGATCGCAGGCCGCGCTGGCGCGTTCTCTCCCCCTCTCTACGCGGTACTCCGCGTGGAGAGGGGGCAGGGGGTGAGGCCGTCAGGACGCGGACATCTCGCCTTCTTCGCCGATGCCGAGCGTATCGGTTTCCAGGTCGACCTCGGCGTCTTTGTCCAGCGCGCCCTGGCTCTCCAGGGTCGTATTCGGCGCGGTGCGCTCGCGGTCCTGGTAGGTGTGGAAGCCCGTGCCGGACGGGATCAGCTTGCCGATGATCACGTTTTCCTTCAAGCCGTACAGCCGGTCTTCCTTGCCCTCGATGGCCGCGCCCGCCAGCACCTTGATGGTGTGCTGGAAGCTCGCCGCCGACAGGAAGCTGTCCGTGCTGAGCGCCGCCTTGGTCACGCCGAGCAGGACCGGCACGCCCGCCGCCGGTTCTTCGTCCCGGGCGATCAGGTCTTCGTTCATGGCCAACAGCACCAGCCGGTCGACCAGCTCGCCGGGCAGCAATTCGCTGCCGCCGCTCTTGGTGATCTGCACCTTCGAGAGCATCTTGCGGATGATGATCTCAAAGTGCTTGTCGGCGATGTTCACGCCCTGGTTCCGGTACACTTCCTGCACTTCGGAGAGCAGGTACAGCTCCGTGGCGTCCGTGCCCTGGATGCGCAGGATGCGGTGCGGGTTCTTCGAGCCTTCGGTGAGCTGCTGCCCGGCCTTGACCTCGGCCCCGTCCACGGCCTGCGGCGTCAGGCGCGCCGTCGGCGGAATCTCGTAGCTGCGCTCTTCACGCAGTTCGTAGCGAATGTACAGGGTGTGGCCTTCGATGTGGACCTGCCCGCCCAGCTTGGCGACCATCGTCTGCAAGACGTTGCCTTCGCCGTCCACTTCCTGGGCCAACACCTGGCCTTCCTTGATGTCCTGCTCGTCTTCGACCATCAGTTCCCAGCCGACCGGGATGTGATGCTCCTCGTTGAAGACCTGGCTGTTGATGATGGTCGCCATGCGCACGCCTTCAACTTTGGTCAGGCGCAGGACGCCGTCGATGTCGGTCATGACGGCCTCGCCCTTCGGCTTCTTGCGCGCTTCGAAAAGCTCCTCGACGCGCGGCAGACCGCTGGTGATGTCGCCCGCCGCCTGGGCCGTACCGCCGGTGTGGAACGTGCGCAGCGTGAGCTGCGTGCCCGGCTCACCGATGGACTGCGCCGCGACGATGCCGACCGCCGAGCCGATCTCGACCAACTCCCCGCGGCCCAGGTCGCGCCCATAGCAGTAGGCGCAAATGCCGTGGATCAGCGAGCAGGTCAGCGGGCTGCGCACGTACACCTCTTCGAGGCCCGCCGCGACCAGCGCATCGGCCACATCTTCATCGACCATGCCGTTGCGCTCGACGATCAGCTCGCCTGTCTGCGGGTGGTAGTGCGACTTCGACGCACAGCGCCCAACGATGCGCTCCTGCATCGACTGGCCGGCGACGTTATCCGACTTGCGGATGGTGATGCCCGCTTCCGTGCCGCAGTCCAGGCGGTTGACGATCATGTCCTGCGCCACGTCCACCAGACGGCGGGTCAGATAGCCCGCGTCCGCCGTACGCAGCGCCGTGTCGGCCAGACCCTTGCGCGCGCCGTGTGTGGAGATGAAGTACTCCAGCGCCGTCAGGCCCATGCGGAAGTGGCTGCGGATAGGCAGCTCGATGATGCGCCCGGACGGGTCGGTCATCAGGCCGCGCATACCCGCCAGCTGCGTGATCGGGCCGAAACCGCCCTTCGTCGAGCCGGACAGGGCCATGATCGCGATCGGGCCGAAGGGATCGAGCGTGTCCTTGATGATGTCGCCCAGCTTCTCCTTCGTATCCTTCCAGGTATCGACGGTGCGCTGGTAGCGCTCTTCTTCGGTCAGCAGGCCGCGGCGGTAGTCGCGCTCGGCCCGCTCGATGTCGTCGTTGGCGTCCGACAGGATGCCATCGCGCTCCGGCGGGATGGTCAGGTCCGAGACGGCAATCGTCGTGCCGGATACCGTCGCGTAGTGGAAGCCCAGGTCTTTGATGGCGTCGACGATGTCCGTCGTGGCGTCCGCGCCGAACTTCTGGTACAGCTTGGCGACCAGGTTCTGAAGCTGGCGCTTGCCCATCGTATCCTGCACAAAACGCATGTCGTCGGGCAGGATGCGGTTGAACAGCGCACGCCCGACCGTGGTGATCTCCGGCCTGGGCTGCGGCGGACGGTTGTCATAGATGTTGCCGAGCAGGATCGGCGTGTGCAGCTCGACCAGCCCCAGGTTGTAGAGGTACTCGACCTCGTTCATGTCCACGACCAGCCGCCGCTCGTTCAGGTTGGCGACCGTCAGGTCCTGGAACTCCGGGTTCTTCTTGAGCAGTTTGCCGAACTCGAAGCCGTTGAAGAGCGCCAGATCGACTTCGCCCGTGAGCACGGCGCGCAACACGTTGATCTCCGCCGGGATGGCCTTTGGCTTGGGCTGGCCCTCTTCGGCGGGCGGCTCGGTCCGGGTGTAGTACACCACCTCGTTGCCCTGGTCCAGTTCGTGCTTCTGAAGCCAGAACTGCCCGGACGTGTTCTTGGCCACGCCGACGCGCAGGCCCTTGCCGCGCGCCTCGTCCAGCGTGTGGAACTCGGCGGCGCGCTTCTTGAGCGCTACGATGTCCGCCGTCGGGTCCATGGTCAGGTAATAGCTGCCCAGCACCATGTCCTTCGACGGGCCAACGATGGGCTGGCCATCGGCGGGCTTGAGCAGGTTGCGCGTCGAGAGCATCAGGCTGCGCGCTTCTTCGACCGCCTTCTGCGACAGCGGGACGTGAACGGCCATCTGGTCGCCGTCGAAGTCGGCGTTAAAGGCCGAGCACACCAGCGGGTGAATCTGGATGGCCTTGCCTTCGACCAGCTGCGGCTCGAAGGCCTGGATGCCCAGGCGGTGCAGCGTCGGCGCACGGTTCAGGAGCACCGGACGGTCCTTGATCACTTCTTCGAGGACTTCCCAGACCTCTGGCCGCTCGCGCTCGATGAGCCGCTTGGCGCCCTTCACGTTGCTGATGTAGCCGTACTGGACCAGCTTGCTGATCACGAACGGGCGGTAGAGTTCCAGCGCCATGGTCTTGGGCAGGCCGCACTGGTGCAACTTGAGCTTGGGGCCGATGACGATGACCGAACGGCCCGAATAGTCCACGCGCTTGCCGAGCAAGTTGCGGCGGAAGCGGCCCTTCTTGCCCTTCAGCATGTCGCTCAGGGATTTCAGCTCGCGGCGGCCACGGCGGCTGAGCGCCTTGCCGCGCTGGCTGTTGTCGATCAGGCTATCGACGGCTTCCTGAAGCATACGCTTCTCGTTGCGCACGATCACGTCGGGCGCGCCAAGCTCGATCAGGCGCTTGAGGCGGTTGTTGCGGTTGATCACGCGCCGGTACAGGTCGTTCAGGTCCGACGTGGCGAAGCGCCCACCGTCGAGCTGCACCATCGGGCGCAGATCGGGCGGGATGACCGGCAGCACGGTCAGGATCATCCATTCGGGCCGGTTGCCGCTCTTGCGCAGGCTTTCCACCACGCGCAGCCGCTTGGTCGCCTTCTTCTTGCGCTGCTTGGAGCGCGACGTGCGCACTTCGTTCCACAGCTCGACCGCGAGCTTGTCCAGGTCCAGGTTGCGCAGAATCTCATAGAAGGCTTCCGCGCCCATGTCCGCCTTGAAGACGTTGCCATAGCGGGCCTTCAGCTCGCGGTAACGCGGCTCGCCCAGGAAGGTGAGCACCTGGAGATTCTGAAGCTCCTGGCGCGCGTCGAGGGCCAGCGTACGGGCGCGGCTCATGCGTGTCTGGCGCTCGCCTTGCAGGGATTCGATCTGCTCGGCGGCGTTGGCGGCCAGATCGTTGGCCTGAAGGTCCATGCGCGCCAGTTCCTGTGCGCGGCGCTCTTCGACTTCGTTCTGAATCTCACTCAGGCGCGCCGTGACCGTGCCCTGGATGCGGCTCAGGACCTCGTTGTTGACCTTCTCGCCCGCGTCCGCGATCAACTCGCCCACGCTCTCGAACAGCAGCGGCTCCTGAAGCGCCTGCCCCTTCTGGGACTCGATCTTACGCTGGAGCGACTGCGCCTCACGCATGACTTCTTCGGTCAGCCGGTCGCGCTCTTCGTTGTAGCGCGCGTGAATCTCGTCGATGCGGCCCTGAAGCTCGCCCAGGTCCACGTCGCGCGACTGCTTGATGGCCTCGATCCTGTCGTCCAGGTCCGCCCCGGCGTCGGTTTCCTGGCGGCCCAACTCTTCTTCGATCCGCTTCAGCGCCTTGCTGCGCGCTTCTTCGTCCACATAGGTGATCACGTACTGGGCAAAGTACAGCACGCGGTCCAGGTTGCGGCGGCTGACGTCCAGCAGCAGCCCCATGTAGCTCGGCACACGGCGGGTATACCACACGTGCGCGACGGGCGCGGCAAGCTCAATGTGGCCCATCCGCTCGCGGCGCACCGCTGCACGGGTGACTTCCACGCCGCACTTGTCGCAGATGATGCCCTTGTAGCGGACGTTCTTGTACTTGCCGCAGTAGCACTGCCAGTCTTTCGTGGGACCAAAGATCGCCTCGCAGAAAAGGCCATCCTTTTCCGGGCGCAAACGGCGGTAGTTGATCGTTTCCGGCTTGGTGACTTCGCCATAAGACCACGACTTGATCTGTTCAGGCGAGGCCAGACTGATACGCAGTGCGCTAAAATCCTTCGCCTCCAAGGCGGTTCCTCCTCTGCGCTAACACGGACACGAAAAACGACCTGAGAGAGTTTGATTCCGTTTTGCCAGCCCTGGATGCCTCCTGCTTTTCACGGAAGCGAGTCGGGCGTCATTCAGGACGAGCATCAGATTGGGGTTATGCCAATAGCGGGACCGGTCAGGACAACACAAAATAGCACATGGAGAGTCCTCCAGCGCCCGATTTTTGTCCTCAGATTCCGCCCGCCGCGTTTACACACATCGTAAACGCTGAATTATACTGATAACGGCGGCTTGCGTCAAGATCAATGATCAAGATCAAGTCGTCGCCTACCGCCGCGTCAGGGTGTCGCGTCCAATGGCGAGTCGCTCTGCCCGGCGCTGAAGCGACCGGGCTGAACGTACAAAGCCCTTCGGGCTGGAACTGCGTCGTCAGCCCGGCAGGGCGTCGTAGTGTTAGCCCCGTGCTTCAGCGCGGGGCGGCTCCCGGTCGACTCGTCGCCGCGTCCCTATCACGTCCGCGTGAACGGATCGAATAGGCGCTGCCACTCCTGGAGCGCGTAGCGGTCGGTCATGCCCGCGATGTAATCGACGATGGCGCGGTGCTTGCCGTGCTCGTCAAATTGCGCCCGAATCTCGGCGGGAAGCTGGCGCGGCTCCTCGAAGTAGGCGTTAAACAGCTCGCTCACGAAGCGCTTGGCTTTGGTGGTCATGCGCATGACCCGGTAGTGATGGTACAGGTTCGCGTACAGGAAGTCTTTCCACTCACGGGCGATGCGCGCGAAGGATTCGGAGTAGCCCGCGAGGTTGTACGATAGCCGCTGCACGTCCAATGGCGATTGCACGCCGCTTTCGTCCAGCCGCCGCGCCGTCATGTCGATCACGTCGTTGATCTGGAGCCGGATCAGCGTGCGGTGAAGCTGATAGCGCCAGTTGTCGTCGAGCGGCTTGCCGTTCCAGCCCAGTTGCGCCTGCGCCAAACGCCAGACTTCCAGCCCGTGCAGCTGCTCGACTTCCAGCAGCCCGGCGCGCAGACCATCGTCCACATCGTGCGCGTTATAGGCCATCTCGTCGGCCACGTTGGCGATCTGCGCTTCCAGGCTGCCGCGCAGGGTCGGGTCAAAATCGCCCTGGCTGACGGTGTCGTACTCCGTCTCGTGTTTGGCGATGCCTTCCAGCAACTCGTAGGTCAGGTTCAGGCCGGGCCATTCCGGGTAGCGCCGCTCCAACTCGGTGACGATGCGGTACGACTGCTTGTTGTGGTTGAAGCCGCCGTACTCGGCCATCAGCTCGTTGAGGATGGCCTCGCCCGCATGGCCAAAGGGCGAATGGCCCAGGTCGTGCGACAGGCAGATGGCCTCGACCAGGTCCTCGTTTGCGCCGAGCGCACGCGCCAGGCTGCGCCCGATCTGCGCCACTTCCAGCGTATGGGTCAGGCGTGTCCGGTAATAGTCGCCCTCGTAATTGACAAACACCTGCGTCTTGTATTCGAGCCGCCGGAAGGCCGTGGTGTGCAGAATCCGGTCCCGGTCGCGCTGGAAGGCAGTCCGGTAGCGGTCGTCGGGTTCGTTGTATTTGCGCCCGCGCGTCTCGCTGCTTCGCAGGGCATACGGGGCGAGGATGAGCGCTTCGTGTTTCTCGCGCTGCTCACGGGTGACGATCATAAGTACCAATCCCTTATCAGGTTACGAGTGTCGCGTTACGTTCCAAATCATCCACGCGCCTGTCAAAGCGAGCGCGATCAGGCCCAGGCCGAGCAGGATGCGCCCGTTTGGCCCGCCAAAAAGGCCGGCCACGACCAGGATGAGCGCGACAAGTATCTGCAAAACCATACGACTCCGCGAGCGTCGCCGGGCGGCCTGCTGTTCGGCGCGTTTGGCCGCAATCTGGCGCAAAATGGGCTGCGGCGGCGCTTCGGGCTTTGGCGCGGCGACGTGATCCGAGGCAGCGGCCCTGTCTGCCGAGGATGCGGTGCGCTCACGTGCGGTCGCTGCGCCGCGTTTCGGCGCGGGCGGCGCGGCGGGCGACGGCCCGGCGGGTGCGGGGGCGGGCGGCTCCATCGGCGCAGACGGCGGCGGGAAGACCGGCGCGGATGCTTCCAGCGCCATCGAGCGCGACGGCGACACCAGCTCCACCGCCGTCAGGGGCAGGCTGAGCAGCGTCCAGGCCACCTGCGCCGCCGCCTGGGCCAGCCCTGCGCCTGTGATCTGGGTGGCGAGCGACGCCGATCCGAGGGTGATGACCGGCCCTTCCGGCATGGTCTGTTTCACCGTGACGTGCACAATGCTGCGCTCCGCCGTGCGCGCCGGCGTCAGGTTGAAGACGAGCAATCCGGAGTCCGCACGCGCCCAGAGCAGCACTTCCTGGCTCGATTCTTCGATCTTGAAGTCCGGCGCGCGAATCTCGACCGTGACGAGCACCGGTCCCGGCTCGCCCGTCGCCTTATCCACAGGGAAAGCAACCGCCAGCCCGCCGGTGCGCACGTCACGCTCGGTGATCTGCTCTCGGCGCGTCCGGGTGAAGGCGGGCAGGTTGGGCCGGAAGCCTTCGGACGACGGAAGGCACACCTGTACCCACAGCTCGGTGGGGCGCTCCACGCGCGTCTGGCCGGGCATGGCAGCGTCCAGGCGGCGCGTCTCTTCCACGAATTGCGGGCGCTCCTGGGCGGGGATCTGGGCCGGGCGCTTGAGCAGGTTATTCATCACGATGCGCTCGATGTGCTCAAAGAGCATCTCTTCGAACGCATCCAGGCTCTGGTAGGCCCGGTACAGGCCGCGAAAGTCCGGCTTGTCGCCCTCGAAGCGGCTGAAAAAGGCGTCCACTTTCGCCTTCTGCTCCGGATCGGCGTCCGGGTTGGGCGGGACTTTGCGATAGAGCAAGATGAAGGGCTTGCCGTTGAGCAGGTTGGCGCGGTAGCTGCTCACGAACTCGTATTCGGCGCCCGACTCGAACTGCTCGCCCGTTTCCGGGTGCTTGACGGGCGTGCCCATGCGCGACCAGAACACGCAGACCAGCAAATCGCTGTGCTCGGCGCGCATCATGTACCGATCCACGACGGCCTGGGCCGAACTGCCATCCACGACGGGCGGCGCGTCCTTTTCATAGGCGGCCAGGCTCAGGTACGCCCGCTCGCGGATGCTGGACAGCCGGTTCAGCCGCTCGATGACGCGCGCGGCGGCTTCGCGCTCTGGAGCAACGTCGCTCGGAGAAGAGATGAAGACCTCGATTTTCTGGATGTAACGGGGCGCGGCCATACGGAAATCCGCCTCTTGGGTGTCGAGGTGCAGGGATCACCGCTAACTATGCCCGAAGTAGGCGTTATACGCAACAGAAGGCGAGAGGGGAAGCGGAGCTATCGCATCAAAGGGTCCTCACCCCCGGCCCCTCTCCATGTCCGTCACCCCCAGACCACCCATTGAACGCAAGCGTTCAATGGGAACCCGGTCGGGGACCCCGACGGCATGGAGAGGGGAGATCGGCTGCCATGCCGGCGCGTGCTTCCCCCTCGCTACGCGGTACTCCGCGTGGAGAGGGGG
>JADZBY010000792.1 GCA_020851855.1 Anaerolineae bacterium | reverse complement strand
TGATGGACTTCGGCGCGACAGAGAAGGTGAGCATCCAGCCTTTCGTTGATGCATCGATGACAATCTCATTGTACCGTTTACGATCTCGTTGATGTATAACACTTCCCGAAACAATTGCGCAGAAAAATCGGCCTTCCGGGGCGAATGTGCGAACTTCGTTACACATTTGTGATGCGAGGATGAGGATAAGGGCGTAAGCGCAAGGAACACAGAAGCTCCCGGTTCAGGCGATCCGGGAGCGCCGGCAGGCCGGGAAACCTTCACCGGGAAGCGAACGTCGGTAAGTCTCGGCCACGTCAGCGCAATCACCTATCCGGGCGGGCCGCGGCTTATTCGGGCGGTTGACGGCTTATTCGGGCGGTTCGCGAACCGCCCCTACAGCGGCGGCGCATGTAGGGGCGCGTCGCGACGCGCCCGCAACCGTTGATGCCCCCGAACTATAAGACACCCCCCTAACCCTACCCTTCCCCCATGCAGAGGGGAAGGGTGAACCGGCTCTGGAAGCCCCTCGCTCTTCATGGGGGATGGTTGGGGTTGGGGGACGCGCACGACTGGCGCGATTCCCCCTCTCTACGCCGTACTCGTCGTGGAGAGGGGGCCAGGGGGTGAGGCTACATCGCCGTGACGGGGAAGAGCAGCCCGAAGATCAGGTACGCCACGACGAGCGCGAGCACGGTGTTGAACACGGTGGCGGCGAGATACACGCCGATGGGCTTCCAGCCTGCCTGACGCAGGTCGGCCAGCGAGAAGCTGAGGCCGATGGACACGAAGGCGAGCGCAAAGAACCACTTCGACAGCGTGTCCAGGTCTTTGGCCAGCTCCGGCGAGATCGCGCCCGCCGACACCAGGATCGATACCAGCACAAAGCCGATGACGAACTTGGGGAAACGGTCCCAGATGACGCGCGCGCTGGGCCGCCCGCTGCCCTCTTTCTTCTCCACGACGGTGGCGAAGTACAGGGCGAGGATGAACGAGACGAAGCCGATCAGCACGTTCTGCGACGCCTTGACCACCGAGGCGACCGACTGCGCATTCACGCTGGCGTCGATGTCGCCACGGAAGATCGTGCCTGCGCCGACGACAGCCGCGGTCGTGTCGATGTTTCCACCGAACCACGCGCCCGCAATCGGCTGGGACAGGCCCAGCGCGTTGGCCAGCGGCGGCAAGAGCACCATCATGGGCAGCGCGGTCAGGATCACGAGCGTCGCCACGTAGGTGACTTCGGTCTTCTTGGCCTGGACCGAGCCAGCCGCCGCGATGGCCGCCGAGACGCCGCAGATCGACACGGCGGCGGCCATCACCGCGCGCAGCGTATCGGGCAGTTTGACGCGCCCACCCAGCCACCAGGTGAACAGGAACACGCCCGTGACCATGATCAGCGCCTGGACCAGACCACCCGCGCCGATCTTCAGCATGTCGCCAAAGACGATGCGCGAGCCGAGCAGCACCAGGCCGATCTTCACGTACAGTTCGGTGCGAATGGCGGGCTGAACGTAGTCAAAAAAGCGCGTGGCGCGCAGGATGGCGTTCGCGATCAGGCCAACCACGACGGCGGTGAGGGGATACTCCAGCGGGTTGCTGGCGACGCCCTGGTTCCGGAACTGGCCGCCGATCCAGCGGTCCAGTTCAGCGACGAGCAGCGTCAGGGCAATGAGCAGCAGCGTGCCGACGACGAATCCGCTCAAGCTCTGGCGGGCAGTGCGGGCGGTTGTCGCGCTGGGGGCGCTGGCAGCGGTTGCGGTAGCCATGCTAGACAGACTCCTTCAGACGGACGAGGTCAGGATCGGGCCGGATCAGAAAATGTTGAACAGCGGCCAGCGCATGAGCGCTCCGATGGAATAGCCCAGGTCGAGCGGGGCGTCGCAGTTGTTGACGACGACAAGCAGCGCCTTGCCGGCGGCGGGCGCGTTTACGCCTTCGGGCGGCGTCGCGCTTTCCGCGACAGTGACCGCGCCGTTGGCGCACGTGAACACATAACTGCGCCCGTCCACGAGCGTCTTGGGCGCTTCCACGCCTTCGACTTTTGCGCCGTCCAGCTTCACGCTGACGGACCAGCCGCCGAGCGCGCGGGCGTCTTTGGCCACCGTCGCGCCGGGGTCGGCTTTGAGGGCCACACTTTGCGCGCCGGGGCCGAGCAGCCCAAAGCCGACGACGACCACCAGGGCCAGCCCGATGAGGGTCGCCAGCCAGTCTTCGTTGAGCTTGAGGCCGGGACGGGGCGCGCTTTGCACCGAGGGTACAGAGGGCACAGAGGTTGATGCGGACATGATCCCCTTTCCTTCACGCAGAGGCGCACTCACCGCAGCGACGGTGAAGCGCACATGCACGGGACAATGGCGGCAAGCGGCGCGTCAAGTTGCCCCTGGACGGAAAACCTGAGTAAGGCTATCATCTAAGTAGGAAAACGTCAAGCCGGATGTGTTCCGAAATTCACAACCAGCCCGTGTATACCATCACAACCGATGAAGCTCTCTAAACGCAGCGAATATGCCCTGCTGGCGCTGCTGTATCTGGCGCGCCAGGACCCGAATAC
>JADZBY010000791.1 GCA_020851855.1 Anaerolineae bacterium | reverse complement strand
TGCGCGCAACCTCACGCCCTTCGGGGCACTGAAACGCATACACGGACGGGCTGTAAATCTCGTTCGGTTGCGGTTGCGCGCAACCTCACGCCCTTCGGGGCACTGAAACCTGAAGCGCCCGCGAGCGCAACAGACCGAGAGCGAGGTTGCGCGCAACCTCACGCCCTTCGGGGCACTGAAACATGGAAGCGAAAAGCGTACTCAGCGCAACGTCGCTGTTGCGCGCACCCTCACATCGCCGGGCCGCATTCCCCCTCTCTACGCTGTACTCGGCGTGGAGAGGGGGTAGGGGGTGAGGCCCTTCCCCTTGCACTCGCGCAGAAAGAAATAATGCTATACTTCGGGACAACGCAGCGAGACCGCGTAGAAAAGCTCGGCGTGACGCGGGATCGAGGGGCGTGCGCTGATACGTTTCTTTGAGGAGGCTCTTTCATGCGGCGTATCTTCTTGCTTCTGTTCGCGCTTTGTCTCGTTGCTATCCCACTGGGCACGCTCCAGGCGCAAGGTCAGCAAGCGGCGGCGTGCGAAGTCATTCACGTGGTCCAGCGCGGCGAAAACCTGTTCCGCATCTCGCTGCGCTACCAGGTCCCCATGCAGGTCATCCAGCAGCTCAACGGCATCCCCAATGTCAACCTGATTTACGTCGGCCAACGGCTGCGCATCCCGCTCAACACGCCGGGGTGCGTCCCGCCGACTCCTGCCCCGGCGACGCCCAGCCCCAGCACGCCCGTGCCCACCCCGCCGCCCACCGGCCAGACCTACACCGTCCAGCGCGGCGACTATCTGGCGGCCATCGCGCGCCGCCTGGGCACGACCGTGGCGGCCATCGTGCAGCTGAACGGCATCGCCAACCCGAACCTGATCTACCCCGGCCAGGTGCTGCGCATCCCGGCGGGCGGGACCGTGCCGCCGCCTGGACCCGGCACGCCGCTGCCGCCGGTGTCGGGCGGCTTTGAACTGGGTGGGCAGGTCCAGGACCTGAACGCCAATACCCAGGCGGTCATGCGCAGCGCGCGCATGAACTGGGTGAAGTTCCAGGTGCAGTCCGGCGACGCCAACGCGAACAACCTGCTGCAAGCGGCCAAGGCGACTGGCTTCAAGGTCCTGTTCAGCGTCATCGGGGATAAGGCGCGCGTGCTTGAGGCGGGCTTCCAGACCGAATACGCCATCTACGTGGCCGGGCTGGCGCGCGCCGGTGCGGACGCCATCGAAGTCTGGAACGAGCAGAACATCGACCGCGAGTGGCCGAACGGGCAGATCAACCCCGCCAGCTACGTCCAGCTGCTCAGCCGCGCCTACCAGGCCATCAAGGGCGCTAATCCCGCCACGCTGGTCATCTCCGGCGCGCCCGCCCCGACCGGCGCAGAAGGCGCGTTTGGGCTGGCCGCCGTGTGGAACGACGACCGTTATTACAACGGCATGGCCGCCGCCGGAGCCGGCCAGTATGCGGACTGCATCGGCATCCACTACAACGAGGGCATCGTCAGCCCGCGCCTGACCAGCGGCGACCCGCGCGACAACTACCCGACGCGCTACTACCAGACCATGCTGAACCGTGCGCTGGCCCCGTTCCCCGGCAAGACGGCGTGCTTCACCGAGCTAGGCTACGTCTCGCCGGAAGGCTACGGCCCGCTGCCGCAGAACTTCTCGTGGGGCGCGAACACCACGGCGCAGCTTCAGGCGCAATGGCTGGGTGAAGTGGTCAGCCTGGCGCGGGCCAGTGGCCGCGTGCGCCTGCTGGTGGTCTTCAACATCGACTTCACGTCGTACACGGCGAACGACCCGCAGGCCGGCTATGCGATTATTCGGCCCGGCAACGTGTGCATCGCCTGCGCGACCATCGCCGCCGCCATGCAGTAAGCCGAGAAGCCCCTCACCACGAGGGACTTCGAGGAAGGGGATCAATCAAGAACTGTCGCCCTTATCCCCCGGCCCCTTCTCCACGTTGGAGAAGCGGGGTAGAAGCCCCTCTCTCTGAGGGAGAGGGGTTGGGGTGAGGGCCTTCACAGCCCGCTTCACCGCGCCGGTGAAGGGGGCTTTTTCGTGCGGGGAGTGGCCTTCATGCGCCGCCAGCTTTCGAGGCGGCGCGCCTTCAGGGCGTGGATGCCGTACACGAACACGTTGAGCAGGCGGCGAAAGCTCTCGTCGCGGTCCAGCGCCAAACCGAAGCCGCCCGCCGTCTCCAGATCGACGAAGCCGTGCAACAGGCTGCGGAGTCCGCGTATCACGTGCAGCGTCTCATCCGGGCCAAAGCCGTGAGGGGCCAGGATGGTCTGCAACACGTCGAGGATGTGTTCGCCCACCGCCGCCAGTTCCGGCTCATCCGGCCCGGCGGCGCGCAGCGTGGCCGCGTAGATGCCCGGATGGACGCGCGCAAAGTCCCGGTAGGCCTGCGCTACGTCCAGGATCGCCTCATCGCCGGCCTTGCCGATGGCCGCGTTGCGCATGGCCTCGTGCAACTGCTGCAAGCCCCACAGCCGCATCGCGTGGCGCAGGCCGGGCAGCCCGGCGATGTGGTTGTACAGCGATGGGATGCGGATTCCAAGCCGATCCGCCACGGCGGCGAGCGTCACCTGCTCAAAACCGACCTCGTCCGCCAGCGCGATGGCCACATCCAGCACGCGCTGCCGATCAATATGCTTTTTGGGCGGCATGGTCGCGGCTCCCCAGGCGGCGTCTGGCCTCGGCGATGGCGCGCTGCATGGCCGGGACGGGATTGTCCACGACGCGCCCATGCCCGACGGCCAGCCGCGACGGCTTCAGCGCGGCCAGCGCCTCAGCGCTTTGCAGCGACAGGCGCTTGTGCCACGTCGCCATGGCCTGGAAGGGGAACCACAGCCGGAACGCGCCGCCGGTCAGCACGCCGCCGAAGGCGCTGAAGGCGTCCCCGGCAATCAGCGTACCGTCGCGCGTGTCCAGGAAGGCGAGATGGCCGGGCGTGTGGCCGGGGCTGGCGACCACTTCCAGCGAGCCGATCCGCTCGCCCGCCGCCAGCAGCCGGGTGGGCGTCGTGGTGCAGGTCTGGTAGCCGCCGGCCAGCGGGATCGCCGGCTCGTCGGGATCGAGGCTCCGGTCGCCGGCCAGAAAACGGGCGTCGCGCGCCGAAATGCCGACCTCGGCATCCGGGAGTTGGGCGTGCAGGGCGTCCAACGAGCCGACGTGATCGACGTGGGCGTGGGTGATCAGGATGCGGCGGATCGGCGCACCGAGCGCGCGTGCGGCGTCCAGGATGGCCGGCGCAGAGCCGCCCAGGCCCGTATCGACCAGCGTCAGGCCGTCGTCTTCGCGCACCAGGAAGCAGTTGAACATCCAATAGCGGGTGAGTTGAACCAGATGATCGCCGTGAGTCGTGTTACGCATGTCCCTGTCCCTTTCATAACTAATGTGATTAGACTGTAGACTAACATGATTAGTTTGTCAAGAGCGAAACACCCCGTAGGGACAACGCCTGCGTTGTCCGCGCCTTCTCGCACAAGGGCAACGGGCAGAAACCGGCGGCGCGGCGGACGAGGCAGGCCTCGTCCCTACACGCCACCCCGTAGGGACAACGCCTGCGTTGTCCGCGCCTTCTCGCACAAGGGCGATGGGC
>JADZBY010000790.1 GCA_020851855.1 Anaerolineae bacterium | reverse complement strand
TTGAAAACGTTGAAGAGCTGGAAGAACACCAACGTGGTAAATGCCATGCTGCGCGCGTGATCCAGGCTGCCGGAGCCATCGATCAGCCCGCCGGGGAGCGTGCCGTCGAGCACCAGGAGTGTGCCCACGGCCATCACTGCGCCCACAAAGAAGATGCCGAACCACATACGCCCATCGATGATGCGGCTGTCACGCGCGCGGGGAGGGCGATCCATCACGCCGGGGTCGGCCGGATCGATGCCTACGGCCAGCGCGGGCCCGGCGTCGGTTGCCAGGTTGATCCACAGAATCTGCGTCGCCAGCAGTGGTAGCACAATCAGTTCGCCCTCGCCCGCCACCAGCCCGATCACACCTGCCAGGATGACGCCAAAGAACATGGTCAACACTTCGCCGATGTTGGAGGACAGCAGATAGCGCAGGAACTTGCGGATGTTGGCGAAAATGGCGCGGCCTTCCTCCACGGCGGCCACAATTGAGGCGAAGTTGTCGTCGGTCAGCACCATGTCGGCGGCTTCTTTGCTCACGTCGGTGCCGGTGATGCCCATCGCGACACCGATGTCGGCTGTCTTGAGCGCCGGAGCGTCGTTCACGCCGTCGCCGGTCATCGCGACCACCTCCCCATTGCGCTTGAGCGCCTTCACGATACGCAGCTTATGCTCCGGCGAAACGCGCGCATACACGGAGACATCCTTCACCGTGGCGCGCAACTGCTCCTCGTCCATGCCCTCCAACTCCGCGCCAGCCACGGCTCGCTCGCCGGGCTTGATGATGCCAAGCTCTGTGGCGATGGCAGCGGCTGTGCGCGGGTGGTCGCCGGTGACCATCATGACGCGGATGCCGGCGGAATGCGCCTTGTGCACCGAGTCCTTCGCCTCGGGGCGGGGCGGGTCAATCATGCCAACCAGTCCCAGGAACACGAAATCACGCTCCAGGTCTGCCTCATTCAAGTTTTGGCTGGCGCCTGCCTGACTCCCATTCTTGCCATCGGCTACGCCGTTCGCTGCGCCGTCTGCGGTGGTGGTGGCAACACCATTGGCAATGGGAACCTCGGTCTTGGGGAGTGTGCGGAAGGCGATGCCCAGTGTGCGCAGCGCCTCACTGGCAAGCTGATCAATGGCGGACTGAATCTCCTCGCGTCGCTCTGGCGTGAGTGGCCGCACACCTTCGCCCAGCCGTTCGTGGCTGCAGCGCGCCAGTAGCACATCGGGCGCGCCCTTGGCATACACCACCACGCGCTCCGGCTTTTCAGCGTCGGCATGGACGGTGCTCATCATCTTGCGCTCGGACGAGAACGGCACCTCGCCCACGCGGGCGAAGCGGCCCTCCTCCGCTTCAGGCTCCAAGCCCGCCTTCATGGCGGCGACGAGCAACGCACCCTCTGTGGGATCGCCCTGAATGGCCCACTTGCCGTCATGCTGTTGCACCACGGCGTTGTTCGCCAACCCGCTGGCGCGCAGCGTTTTCTCCACCTCGACGCGCAACGCCTCATCGGTAACCGGCTGGCCGTTGCTGGTCATTTCACCTTCTGGGCTGTAGCCGATTCCGCTGAAGTCCACGCGCCCACTGGCACTTATGGCGGTGCGTACCGTCATCTCGTTCTTGGTGAGCGTGCCGGTCTTGTCGGTAGCAATTACACTAGCTGAGCCGAGTGTCTCCACGGCGGCCAGTTTGCGGATGATGGCGTTGCGCTTTGCCATGCGCTGTACGCCCAGCGCCAGCACGACCGTCAGGATGGTCGCCAACCCTTCGGGCACGGCAGCCACTGCCAACGACACGCCCAGGATCAGCACGTCCACAACCGCAGAGATGGAAGACACGCCCTGTGTAATCAGGATGGTGGCGATGATGACGACGGCGATCACGACCACCGCGCGCCCCAGCAGGTTGCCGACGCGGTTGATCTCCTCCTGGAGCGGCGTAACCGTTTCCTCAGCCTGTTGCAACATGCCAGCGACGTGACCCATTTCAGTCTTCATTCCGGTGGTGGTCACGATGGCCCTGCCACGGCCATAGGTGGCGGCGGTGCCGCTGAAGACCATGTTGCGACGGTCGCCGACACCCACCTTTTCCGCGATGGGGCCGACATCCTTGGTCACGGGCAAGCTTTCGCCGGTGAGCGATGCCTCAGCCGCTTGCAGGCCGGTGACTTGCAGCAGGCGCGCGTCGGCGGCAATGGTGTCGCCTTCTTCGATCAGCAGGATGTCGCCCGGCACGATCTCGGCTGCGGGAACTTCGCGCCGCTCGCCGCCGCGAATGACCGTGGCTTGCGCAGCCGACATGGCTTTGAGCGCAGCGACGGCCTTTTCGGCGCGCGCCTCCTGGATGTAGCCCAGGATGGCATTCAGCAGCACGATCGCAAAGATGGCAATGGCCTCGAACGGTAGCGCGGACTCGCGCTCAATCAACCACACGATGAACGAGATCACCGTGGCGATCAGCAGCAGAATAACGAGCGGGCTCTGGAATTGCGCCAGGAAGCGCCGCCATGCCGGGATGGGCGGCTCCGACTCCAACTCATTGCGCCCATATTGCTCCAGCCGGCGGGCTGCTTCGTCCGGCGATAGGCCACGTTGCGCATCGCTGCCCAGCATCTTCACGACCTCAACGGGCGGCAGCTGGTACACCAGTGCGATGTCGGTCTGCTCTTGAGTAG
>JADZBY010000789.1 GCA_020851855.1 Anaerolineae bacterium | reverse complement strand
TGACCCTCACTCCCCCGGCCCCTCTCTCCCTCAGGGCGAGAGGGGAGAAAAAGCGGGAATCCTGGGTTTCCGCACCCCTCTCCATGAGGGAGAGGGGCCGGGGGTGAGGATTTGCAGACACACTCTAAGAAAGAACACCCCCTAAGCCTTCCCCCCATGCAGAGGGGAAGGGGTTGGGGTGGGAGAGATGTGTACTATTCACACGCCGGGCAGACGGCGCACGTCGCCGGGGCGTTTGGGTTGGCCGTCGTGTGCGCTGCCGATGGCGGCGAAGGCCAGCGCCAGGCTGCGCAGGTTTTCCAGGGCGTTGTTCGACGGCGTGCGGTCCTCTTCGATGGCGCACAACAATTCGCCCATCGTGCCGTGAAAGCCGTCGTTGAACCAGTGGCCGACGAGGGTGGGCGACATGACGCCGTCCGCCGTCGTGATGTGCAACGTTTGATCCTGCAAGCCGGGGCCAAAGCTGTGCGCCGTCGCCCGCGAGCCGACGAGGTAGGTGCGGTCATGCTGGCCGTACCTCGTGGCGGCGTTGAAGCTCAGCGTGGCCTGCGCCGCCGGGTAATCGACCAGCACATGCGCCAGCAACGGCGGTTTGGGCAACTGCCCCTTCGCCATCGCCGCCGACGCCGCCACCCGGCTGGCGCTCTGGTCGGGCAGGTAGCAGGTCAGCATGTCGAACCAGTGGATGGCGAAGTCGTACAGGATCAGGTCGTAAATGTCATCGAAGGGCGTGCCGACCACCCAGGAATGGTCGAAACTGACGGCGAGATCGGCGCTGGTCACATCGCCCAGCAGCCCAGCGGCCACCGCCAGCCGCATGTAGGCCACATGGGGCGCCCAGCGGCCATTCTGGTTCACGGCGAGCTTCACGCCTTGCTTTTCGGCCAGCTCGCACAGGCGCTCGCCGGTGTCCAGGTCGAGCACGAACGGCTTCTGGCTCAACACATGCTTGCGGGCCTGAAGCGCGGCCTCGATCAGCGCGACGCGGGCGGCGGGATGGGTCGCGATGTCCACGACTTCCACGTCGTCGCGGCGCAGCACGTCGCGATAGTCCGTGCACACGCTCGCATTCGGGTAGAACGCATCGCGCCGCTCAACAGCGCGCTTTTCGTCCACATCGCACACGGCGATCACGTTGTAGCCGGCGGCCTGATAGGCGGTCAGGTGCGCGGCGGTGATGCCGCCGGAGCCGATCAGCGCGATGCCGGGGCGGTAATGTTTCGGGTCGCGCGGGCGATAGGGCAGGTCAGGCGCGGCAAGAGTGGTCTGCGCCTTGTCCCGGACGCCCGCATAGGCTTCCTCTTCGACGGTGGGTTGTTCGTGAGGCGTCGGCGTTTCCCTGTTTTCTTCGGACACGCTCTCTATTCCTTTGACAGCAAAAGAAGCCCTTAAATGCACGCAAACGCGCCGGGAAGCGCCGACGTCAGCGCGGCTACCCGGCCAAGCGTGGGCACATGCTTTTGAGAACATCGATCTGCGGCGGCAGCCGGACAGACCGGGGAAACGGCTATTTCCCAGGGTGTAACAGCCGTATGCGGCCTGGATGGTCTGCGCGGATGTGAACCTGGAAAGTTCAAAGGTGACGGGTATGACACAAAAGTAAGACAGTCTCCTTTTTAAATGTCCGTACATTAGGACTATATTACAGGTAGAGCGAAATGTCAACCACTATGATGAGGCTGTCAGGGCAGTGACAAACGCGGAGCCTCACCCCCTGCCCCCTCTCCACGCGGCGTACCGCGTAGAGAGGGAGAACGGCGCGGCGGTGGGGCCGCCGATCTCCCCTCTCTATGCCGCCGAGGTCCCCGACCGGGTTCCCATTGAACGCTTGCGTTCAATGGGTGGTCTGGGGTGGCAGGCATGGAGAGGGGCCGGGGGCCAGGCTGCTTTTCGCGCGCCGTCGTGGGCTGTGTGCGCTCACTTGACAGGCGGCGTGATTTTGTGCTAAGTTCTTTAGGCAGAGACGACGTTTCATACTATGAAACAGAGTTGGAATTTCAAGGATGATTGGCTCCGTCGCGAAGGCGCTTGATATCCTCAACCTCTTTTCGAGGGCTGAACCTCGCCTCACCGTGACCGAAATCGGGCGACGCCTGGCCATGCCCAAAAGCACCGCCCACCATCTCCTGATGACCCTGGCCGAGTACGGCTTTGTCGAACAGACCGAGGATAGCGCCTACGCCCTGGGACGAGCCGTCATCGCGCTGACCCAGACGGTGCTGGTCAACGTCGAGCTGCGCGACCGCGCCGCGCCGCTGCTTCGCGCGCTGGCCGACGCCTGCGATGAGTCGGTGTACCTCACCGTGCGCGACGCCCACACCGTGCTTTACATCTACGCCATCGAGTCTTCGCGCCGCCTTCTTGCGCGCACGGCAGTGGGGGACCGGGTGGCGATGTACTGCACTTCGGTGGGCAAGGCCATCCTCGCTTTTCTCCCGCCGGAAGAGGTGAACGAGATGTACGCCGGCGCGCCGCTGAGGCCATTTACCCCGCACACCATCACGCAGCTTCCGGCGCTGCACGACGAACTGAGGGCGACGCGGGAGCGCGGCTATTCCGTGGACAACGCAGAGCACGAAGACGGGACCTTTTGCGTCGGCGCGCCGATTTTTGACGGCCAGGGCCGCGTGATCGGGTCGTGCAGCATCTCCGGCGGCGACCCGGACATCATGGGCGCGCGGCTGCCCGCCCTGTCGGAGAGCGTGGTCAGCACCGCGCAGGAAATCTCGCGACACATGGGCTACGTGCCCGCCCGCGTCTCCCTGGTGCGGACCGCGCACAAGAGGTGGGGCGATGCTGGTTAAGACAGCCGTCGCAGAGCGCCTGTACGAGCGCCCCTTCGCCCACGCCGCGACGTTGATCGACCTGGGCGACGCCGGCCTGGCCGCTGCCTGGATGAGCGGCTCGTATGAAACTGCGCCGGATGTCGCGCTGCTCAGTGCGCGCCTGCTGCCCGGCCACGAGCGCTGGTCGCCGCCGACCATCATCGCCGACGCTCCGGATCATTCGCTGGGCCAGCCGCTCTTCCTGGCGCGTCCCGGCGGCGCACTGTGGTTCTTCTATGTGGTGATCATGGGCCGCGACTGGACCACCGCCATTCCATATCTCAAGAAATCGCCCGATGGCGGCGCGACCTGGCAGGAACCGATCCGCCTGTTCGACTATCCGGGGCTGATGCTGCGCAGCCGCGCGCTGGTCCTGGACGGGCGGATCATCGTCCCGGCCTACGACGAGAACACGTGGCAATCGCGCATGATCATCTCCGACGACGGCGGCGAGAGCTGGCGGCTGACCGCGCCCATGCACTCGTCAAGCGGCAATATTCACCCGACGCTGGCGCGCCTTTCGGATGGACGGCTGCTGGCCTACATCCGAACCGGCGGAAAAGGCGGCGTCCTGTGGCGTTCCGAGTCGGCGGACGGCGGCGAGACGTGGTCACCGCTCACGGCGACGTCCATTCCCAACCCGAACTCCGGGCTGGACCTGCTGCGCTTGCAGAGTGGGCGGCTGGCGCTCGCCTTCAACAACAGCCCGACGCACCGCACGCCGCTGTGCGTGGCGCTCGGCGGAGAGGACGAGGATTGGCGCTGGATGCAGGTCATTGAGGATGAATACGCCGAAATCTCGTACCCGACGCTGGCGCAGACGAGCGACGGCGCGCTGCACCTCGTGTACACCTACCGGCGCGAGAACATCCACTATGCGCGCTTTTCCGAAGCCTGGATCATGGAGGGCAGCTTGCGATGAAGATTCGCGGCGTGATTGTGCCGATGCTCACGCCTTTCACCGAGGATGGCCGGATCGATGAGCGCGGCGTCGAGGCCCTCACCGAGTTTCTGGTCGCGCGGCGGATTGCCGGCCTGTTTCCGCTGGGCACGACGGGCGAAGGGCCGCTTCTGAGCGCCGAGGAGCGCCGTCAGGTTGCCGCGTGGGTGGTGCGCTATGCTGCCGGGCGCGCGCCGGTGATCATCCACAGCGGGGCGATCACCACCGCCGAGACGGTGGACCTGACGCGGCACGCGCGCGACATCGGGGCCGATGCCGCCGCGATTGTGCCGCCCTATTTTTACAAACTGAGCGAAAAGGCGCTCTTCGAGCACTACGCCGCCGTGGCCTCGGCAGCGCCCGATTTCCCGGTGTATCTGTATCACAACCCGGGCGTGACCCCCAACCACCTGACGGCGGACCTGGTGTCCCGGCTCGCCCAGTCATTTCCCAACATCGCCGGGCTGAAAGACAGCAGCGGCTCGTTGGCGACGTTGTTCGCCAGCCGGGCGCTGCAAGGCGGGGCCTTCAACACGGCAAGCGGCCCGGACGGCCTGATCCTGGCGGCGCAGGCGATTGGCGTGGATGCGTGCGTTTCCGGCAACGCCAACTACGCGCCTGAGCTGGTGGTCGGCATCTACGAAGCGGCGGCCCAGGGCGACCTGACGACCGCGCGGCTGCTGCAAACACAGCTGGATGAGGCGCGGCGCATCCTCGGCGACGGGGCCGATCTCTCGCTCTTCAAGGCGATGTGTACCCGGCGCGGCGTCCCGCTCGGCGGCGTTCGCGCGCCGCTGCGGCAGGCCTCGCCAGAACGCATTGAGGCGTGCTGGCAGGCGCTTCTAGCAGCCGGAATCCCGCTGGATCGGTCATCGATGGTCACAGGATGAGGAGGTGCGTGAGGGGCAACGAGGATTTCAGCCGATTCGGGCGTCTGTCTCAGCTTTAGCTCAGTTAGAAATGAGGTTTATCATGCGCAAAGTTGTGCTCCTTGCTCTGGTACTCGTGCTCCTGGGCGGATTTGGAACGGCCACCGCGCAAGACAAAGTCACGCTCGAATTCTGGGGCGGCTGGACCGGCCCGGACGGCGCGATCATGCAGGCGTTGGTGGATCAGTACAACGCGGAGCATCCTGACGTCGAGGTGCGCCTGACCATTCAGGCCTGGTCGCCGCTGTTTGACTCTTTCATCGCCGCCGCCAGCGCCGGGGAATCACCGGACATCATGGCCATGCACCCGCAAGAAACGGCGATGTTCATCAACCTCGACCTGATCGAGCCGGTGGACGACATCATCGCCCAGTCCGAGGTTTTTAAGCAGGATAACTATGTGCCCAAAGCCTGGGAACTCCAGTTCTACGACGGCAAGATGTACGCCTTCCCCTTTGACCTGGGCGTGCACGGGCTGTACTACAATGTCGCCCTTTTCGAAGAAGCCGGGATCGATGCGCCGCCCAGCAACGCCGAAGAGTTTCTGGAAGCGGCCCGCCTTTTGACCAAGGACGCGAACGGCAACCACCCCGGCGATCCCAACTTTGACCCCAACAACATCGCCCAGTACGCCATCAACATGCACACCAACCACCACGGCTTCTACCAGTGGTACTCGCTCTACAACCAGCTTGGCGGCCAGCTTCTCTCTGAAGACGGCAAGGCGTGCGCCATGGACCTGGACAAGGCGACGCAGGCCTGGCAGTGGCTGCAGGACCTGGTGTACGTTCACTACGCTGCCCCGCAGGGCCAGACGGACTATGCGCGCGACTTCCTGAGCGGGCGCACGGCGATGCTGATCGATGGCCCGTGGCAAATCCCGGCCATGCAGGCAGCCGCCGCCGAGAGCGGCTTCCAGTGGGCGACGGCCCCCTATCCGACCATCTTTGACGAGCCTGCCGTGTGGGGCAGCGGCCACAACTTCACGCTCCCCAAGCTTGCCGACCCGGAGAAGCGCGACGAGGCGATTGCCTTCATCGAATGGCTGGCCGAAAACTCGTTTGACTGGCTGGCTTCCGGGCAACTGCCCATCCGGCTCGACCTGATCGAATCGCCGGAAGTCGTGGCGCTGGAAGGCCGTCAGCCGTTCGTGGATATGCTTGAGAACCAGGAACTGCTGCCGAACATCCCGCAGTTCTCGCAGATCTTCGCGTCGAACGCGCCCACGCCGATGATGGTCATGGCGCAGCGCATCCTGCTGGAACAGGCGGACGTGCGCTCGACGGTGGAAAACGCCTGCAACGAGATCACCGCCATCCTTTCCATGCCGTAAACGACCCGGAATGATGGGAACGGGGGCGATCCACCGGATCGCCCCCGCGTATGTTGCTAGTACCACAACTTGGCGAGGATTCAGGCTTGTTTCCCCCACCCCAACCCCTCCCCCATAAAGAGTGAGGGGCTTCCAGAGCCGGTTTTTCCCTTCCCCTCTTGATGGGGGGAAGGGCAGGGTTAGGGGGTGTTCTTTCCTTGTCGGGGTGCTAGAGGCTGCTGTGAACGCGAGCCTCACCCCCTGGCCCCCTCTCCACGCGGAGTACCGCGTAGCGAGGGGGAAGAGCGCGGCGGTAGGGCTGGCGATCTCCCCTCTCCATGACTGCCGGGGTCCCCGACCGGGTTCCCATTGAACGCTTGCGTTCAGTGGGTGATCTGGGGTGGCAGGCATGGAGAGGGGCCGGGGGTGAGGACCGTGCCTCAAGAGTCAATAACAGGCTGCTAGGTGAGGAAAGGGAAAACGCCATGCGCGTCTTACCACAAGCTGCGATCCGGGTTGGAGCGCAAGGTGAGGTGAAGAAACGGCAGCTTCTTCCCACCCCGTATCTGTTCATCCTACCTTACCTGGCGCTTTTCCTGCTGTTTCGGCTCGGCCCATCCATCGCCGGGCTGGCGGTTGGGTTCACCGATTGGCAGGCCGTCGGCGCGCCCAAATGGGTTGGCCTGGCGAACTTCCAGGCGATGCTGCGCGACCCGCGCCTCGGCGAAGCCTTCCGCAATACACTCGGTTTCGCCGGCGTGACGGTCCCGCTGTTGGTAGTGCTCAGCCTGGCGCTGGCCATGTTCCTCAACCGGCCCATGCGCGGGCGGGCCATCGGGCGCGTGGCGGTGTTCATGCCCTTCGTGATCATGTCCACTGTGGTCGGCGTGTTGTGGACGTGGCTGCTCGACAAAGACTTCGGGCTGGTCAACTCCTACCTGTCTCTGTTCGGCGTCGCCAAAACGCCCTGGCTCGTCAGCGAGCGCACGGCGATGTGGGGCATCATCCTGACGACGGTATGGTGGACCGTGGGCTACAACATGGTGCTCTTTCTGGCCGGACTCCAGGATATTCCGGGCGAGCTTTACGAAGCGGCGCGCATCGATGGCGCTGGCCCGATCGGGCTGTTCCGCGACATCACGCTGCCGATGCTCGCGCCAACAACGTTCCTGGTCATCATGCTGACCATCATCAACTCGTTCCAGGTGTTCGACCAGGTGTACGTCATGACCAGCGGCGGACCCGGCACAGCCACGCTGACCCTCGTGCAGTATATCTACACCACGTCGTTCCAATTCCAGAAGTTCGGCTACGGCTCGGCGGTGACGGTGCTGCTGTTCCTCATGCTCGTCTTCGTCGCCTTTTTCCAGATTCGGGCCTACCGCCGTGGTTTGCAGGGGGTGCAGTGATGGCGCTACGTCCCGTCACGCGCTTGGTGTGGTACGCGACGCTGATCGTCATCGTGGTGCTTGTGCTCGCGCCCATCGGCTGGATGATCACCACGTCGATTCGCCCCGAGGTGGAGATCGCGACCACGGACATTCATTGGATTCCTCGCCAGTTCACGCTCACCCACTTCGAGACGATTCTCGACGAGCGCCCGATCCTGCGCTGGCTGTTCAACAGCCTGCTCGTCTCCACGCTGGCGACGTTGCTCGTACTGGTACTCGATTCGCTGGCAGGCTATGCTTTTGCGCGCATGGAGTTCCGTGGGCGCAATATCCTGTTCATGCTCATCCTGTCGATGCTCTTTGTGCCCATCCAGGTCACGGTTGTGCCGCTCTTCA
>JADZBY010000788.1 GCA_020851855.1 Anaerolineae bacterium | reverse complement strand
CTTGGCGACGCCTGCGTGCCAAACGGCCCATCGACGGTTTGGAAAGCGCCCGGATTGGCCGCCGAGGCGACCTGAATCTCATAGTTGAAGCCCGGTGCGTAAGCCAGACCGGTGATCTCGACCAGGCCGCTGACCGTGGCTCCGGACGCCGGGCTGATGATGGCCACGTTCGGGCGCGGCTGGCCGGGCTGGCAGGCGCTCGTCGGCGGGGCCTGGATGGGCAACTTCAGGTTACGCGCCTGTGCCCAGGCCTGCCCTTCGGCGGTGCTGTTCAGCCAGTTGATGGCCGTCGCATCGCTCGTGGTCAGGAATACGCGGTTCTCGACGTAATCCGGGCAGTTCTCGTTGGCGATCAGGCCGCTGAACTGGTCGATGGGCAACGTCTGCACCACCGACTCCGGCGGGGGCGGCGGATTCGCGGTGAAGAACAGCTCGGTGGCGCGGTTCACGCACTCGGCGAAGTCCGCCGTGCCATAGTCGGCGCAGTAGGTGGCCTGCGTCACCGTGTCGGGCACGGCGAACTCTTGCGGCGGCGTGCCTTGCAGCGTGCCGGTCATGACCGCGTTCCAGATCGGCGCTGCGCCGGTCAGCCCGGACGTGCCGATCATGGGCGTGCCGTCCGCATTGCCGACCCACACGCCCACCACGACGTTGGGCGTGTAACCCACCGTCCAGTTGTCGCGGCTGTTCGTCGTCGTGCCGGTCTTGACCGCGGCGCTGTACCCACGGATGGCGAGTGGGCTATTTGCGCCAAAGGCCGGGGTGCGCGCCGCGTTGTCGGAAAGGATGCTCGTGATCAGGTAGGCAAGGCCCGGCTCGACCTGCTGGCTGGGCGTCGGGCGCTGCGCTTCGAAGACGACCTCTTCCTGCCCGTTCACCACCCGTGTGACGCGCTGGACGGAGAAGGGGGCCACGCTCTGGCCGTTGTTGGCCAGCACGGCATACGCCTTGACCAGATCGATCATGCGCACTTCCGCGCCGCCCAGCGCCGCCGTCAGACCCGCCGTATCGAGCGGGGTGAGCGGGAAGGTGATGCCTACGCGCTCGGCCATCGCGGCAAAGCGGCCCAGGCCGACGTAGGCCAACGCCTTCACCGCCGGGATGTTGTACGAGTTGGCCAGCGACGAGCGCACCGTCTGCGGGCCGTGGAAGCGGTTGTCATAGTTTATAGGGCAATAGGGCGGCGTCGTGCCGAAGCACGTTTCGACGTCCCACAGGATCGTAGCGGGCGTGAAGTACTGGCCCTGCTCGTCGCGCTCGAAGGCGGTCAGGTACACGAACGGCTTGAGCGCCGATCCGGGCTGGCGCGCCGCCGTGGTGATGTTCACCTGCCCCTGGATGGCCTCGTTGTTGAAATCTACGCTGCCGACCATGGCCAGGATCGCGCCGTCGGACGGGCGCATGGCCAGCACCGCGCCGTTCGTCACACGGTACTGCGCCAGCTGCGCGATCTGGTTGCTGACCGCTGTTTGGGCCAGGTCCTGGATGCGCGGATCGAGCGTGGTGTACACATTGAAGCCCGACCGGTACAGCGCCGGGCCGAACATCTCTTCCAGCTGTTGCTGGACGTAGACCGTGAAGTGCGGGTACTTGATCTGCACGCGCGGCGGCTGGAAAGTCGCCATGCGCGCTTCCATCATCGCGACCTGGACCGCCGTTTGTGGCGAGTCCATGTCTTCCTGGGAGACGCAGAACAGACCCTGGCTGGCCCACGGCTCGTGCTCCATCTGGATGCAGCCCAGCTCGACCATCAGCCGCCGCACGTCGCGGGCGCGCACGATGGCCGGCGGCTCGCTTCCAGGGGGCGGCGGCACGGACGGGTCGTACAGCGCCGGGGCCTGCCCCATACCCGCCAGCATCGATGCCTGCGCCATATCAAGCTGCGACGCCGGGACGCCGAAATAGGTGCGCGCCGCCGCCTCGATGCCATACGCATGATTGCCGTAGTAAATCATGTTCAGGTAGGCTTCGAGAATCTGGCTCTTCGAGTACCGGCGCGCGATCTCGGACGCGACGATGATCTCGTCAATCTTGCGCCCGATGGAGATGTCCTGCGCTGCGCCGGGATCGAGCACCAGCGTGCGCGCCAATTGCTGCGTGATGGTGCTCGCGCCGCCGCGCCCGCCGCCTTGCACCACGTTTTCGAACACGGCGCGCATCAGGGCGATGATGTCAAAGCCCGGATCGCTGTAGAAGCGCTCGTTTTCCGTGGCGATGGTGGCCTGGATCAGGTAGGGCGAAATCTCCGAGAGCGGGATAGCGCGCCGCTGGCCCAGGTTCGGGTCATTCAGCGTGTGAATCAGGCTGCCGCCCGCGTCGAAGACCTGCACAGACTGCGGCTGGGCGCTCACGATGTCGGACAGCGTCGTGATGCGCTCCTCGTAGCGGTTGATGATGCCGAAATAGCCCGCCGTGGCGACGGTCAGGCCCAGGCACGTGCCGAGCAACACCACGAAGGCGCTCACCAGGGCGAGCCGGATCAGGCAGCCGCCGTACTGCTGGCGCGTGACAAGCAAGCCGCCCGGATTCGGGCCGTAGTCTGGCTGGAGCGGCTTGGGCGGCGCGGCGGGACCCGGCGCGGGCACGGCCACGCCCGCCTGCCCCGGCGTGATGGCGGGCGAAGGCACGGTGGCCTGGCTGCTGACTGCCTGCTCATTCAGCCGCCGCTGCCACGCCGCTGCGCCCGCCGGTTGCGTCACATCCAGCGCGCCGCTCGGCACGGTCAGCCCGCCGTCGAAGCTGCCGCCGCTGGCCTTGTTTTCGGCCTCAAGGCGGGATGCCCAGCTTCCGACCATCGTCGCGCCATCGTCCTGAAGCGGCACGCGCTGGGGCAGCGGCTCGGTTGATTCGGCGGTGAAGCTGAAGCCCGATCCGCTCGCCGAGGGCTGGGCGGGCGCTTCTTGCGCAGCGCGGCCCGGCGGGGTGGCCAGCACCCAGTCTTTGCCATCGTACTTGTACCAGCGGTCGGTTTCCAGGCCGATCATCCACCACTGTTCGTTTTCGTCGAGGATCATCAGCTTGCGGAGTTCTTCCTTAAGCTGATCGCGGGTCATGCCGCCCGCCGCATAACGCCGCCGCAAGACGCCGACAGCGCGCTCGACCTCGGTGAAGCGCGCGGCAAGGCTGGCGGGGGGCGCGGCGGCGGCCACTGCTGGCTCGGCGGGCGCTGGCTCTGCCGCCGGTCCTGCTGCGGGTTCGGGCGCAGGCTCTTGCGCGGGCGCGGCGGCCTGTGGGGCCTCGGCTTCCATCACCGGCTCGGCGGCTTGCTCGGCAGGCGTGAGGGATGGCCCAACCGCCGGCTCGGCGGGCGCGCCCTCGGTCGCCAATGGCTCGCTGGCAGGCTCGGCGGCGGCAGGGGCCGATTCGGCGGGCGGCGCTTCGGTGGGCTGGTCGCGCCCGATTTCCACCGAGAGCGAGGACAGTCTCACCTCGGCGGGCGCAGAGCCGAGGGGCGTGATGACTTCCGTCGGCATTTCCGTGGCCACGCCCACATCGCCCTGGGGCATCGCCTCGCGGCCCATCGAAATGCGCACGCCGGCGACCTGTCCGGGCACGTTCACGCCGCTGGAATGGACCTCGTTAGCCGTGGTCGGGCGCGGCGCGGCGGGTTCCGGCTCGGAAATGCGGGCCGGCGGCGGCGGGATGCTGGCCGTGGGCGTCGGCTCCAGGTCAACGGTGGG
>JADZBY010000787.1 GCA_020851855.1 Anaerolineae bacterium | reverse complement strand
CTCGCAAGCCGCCCCTACAGCAACGCAATGTGCAGGTTTCCACAGGCACGTGAATGTAACAGGCTATCCGTGCCCGCAAGCCGCCCCTACAGCAACGCAACGCAACGTGTAGTACCTCATCCTGGTGAGGATTCAGGCGTGTTTCCCCCACCCCAACCCTTCCCCCATAAAGAGGGCGGGGCTTCCAGAGCCGTTTTTTTCCTTCCCCTCTTGATGGGGGGAAGGGCAGGGTTAGGGGGTGTTCTTTCCAAGTTGTGGTAGTAGGGGCGCGTCGTGACGCGCCCGCCATCATGATCCGTGCTCATTATAGTCGAAATCGTCGTGTCAGGATTCCGCCGCCCATCACCCGCCGGACGGGCGCTCGTCTTCCGCTTCCGCCCGCACCGGCAGCCCTTCGAGCGCCATGATCTTCAGCGCGTTCGTGGTCGGGCTGGGGCCGGGCCGGAGCCGGTAGTCAAAGTGCATCCGGCCATCGCTCACGTCGTCGCGGAAGTGCCAGTTTTCCAGGCCCGGCAGCGCGTCGGCCAGCTTCACCAGCTCCAGATCATGCGTGGCGATGGCTCCCACACCGTTCTGGCCGCTCAGGGCGCGGATGTAGGCCCGGCTGCCCAGCAGGCGCTCGCGATTGTTCGTACCGCGAAAGATTTCGTCGATGAGGAAAAACAGCGGCAGCGCGTCGTCCACGCGCAGCGCATCGAGCAGGCCGCGCAGCCGCCGGACTTCGGCGTAGAAGTATGAGAAGCCTTCCGTGACGCTGTCGCTAACCCGGATCGAGGTGTAGAGGCGGAACGGCCCCAGCCGGAGCGACTCGGCGCATACCGCCGACCCGGCGCACGCCAGCGCCACGTTGACTCCCAGCGCGCGCAGGAACGAGCTTTTGCCCGACATGTTCGAGCCGGTGATGAGCATGATCTGGCCGCGCTGCGCAAAGTGCACGTCGTTGGTCACGCGCCGCTCGGCAAGGATGAGCGGATGGCCAAGCCCGCGCGCCTCGTAGCGCGCCTCGCCGGCGGGCAGGATGTCCGGGAAGCGCGCGGTGGGATTCAGCCACGCAAACGCCGCGAGGGCCGCCCGCGCTTCCAGTTCGTAGAGCGCATCCAGCCAGCCGGGCAGACGCCGGTCCAACGCGGCGCGGTAATCGGCCAGCCGGAGCGCGAAGAAGATGTCCCAGGGCACGACGGCGTTCAGCATGACCCACAGCAGCGGGTTGTTCTGGATGCTCAGCGCGGGGATGAGGCGCGCGGCGCGGCGGACGTAGAGCGACGGGCGCTCTGCCGGGTCGCGGAAGGGCGCGCACAGTGCGGCCAGATGCGGCGCACCGTCGTACCGCGCCCGTTCCAGGAAGCGAAAAACCCGGCCCAGGCGCGTGAGCACGTCCTGCACCGCCAGCGCGCCCTCGAACAGGTCTTCCCCGACCAGTCGCGCGGTGTGCAGGAACAGCCCGAAATAGGCGACCCAGGTCAGGCCCCACAGCGGCGGCAGGATTCCACCCGCGTTGAGCAGGAACAGGACGATGTTCAGCCCGGCCATGAGGCCCAGCACGGCCAACCGTCCGCGCACCCTGGGCGGCGGCGGGTGGTGCGCGATCCACGAGGCGAGCCGGTCGCCCTGCCAGCGTCCCGCGTCGTATCCGGAAGCGAGCCGCGCCTGCAACGCGAGCTGATCGCGGAAGGTAGGCCGCGCCGCCAGCTCGCGCACGGCGTCGGCGCGGGCGCGGATGGCTCCCGGATCGGCCAGCGGGTAGAGCAGCCAGCGGCGAAGGCGGTCGCTGCCTTCGTGGGTGATGCACGTGTCGAGCAGGCGGTGCACGGAGCGCTCGCCGGTGATGTCCAGGTCAAACTCAAAGGGATGACCGGGTTCGGCGGGTACGTCCAGCGGCGGCGGCAGGCGCGCCCAGTCGAGACTCATGCGGGCGAGGTGCGTCTGGCGGATGGCGCGCCACAGGACAAAGCGCCGGATGGCCCGCTCGACGCGACCATGCGCCATCACGGCGATCAGGAAGGCGATCACGGCCAGCGCACCCAACCCGAAAAATCCGGGCGGCCCGGCGAGGACCAGCCCGGCTACGGCGGCGGCCAGCACGCCGATGGCCAGCGCCAATCGCCACGACGACAGGCGCTCCGAGTCACGCCGCAAACTGGCCATGCGTCTGTCCAGCCGCGCGATCTGGCGCTCCAGGGCGCGGCGGCGAGCGGTCGAATCAAGAGCCATACAACCTGGGGCCTTTCTGAGGTGCGACCACGAAGGGTAGCGCCCTCGGCGGATTGGCGCAAGGGCGCTTTTCTTTTTCCTTTTCGATGAAGATTGGACCCACGTGACCGGGACGGACCGCCTGATCTCACCACAAAATCAAGCCACAGCCGACGCGAAAGAGTGATACATTAAAGAGTGGCGCATGTCCGGCCAGGACTTCGCCTTGCCGCGCGGCGAGAAGAGGGGAAAGGTCAATCGCCGCCGAACACGACCGGCTGGCAGCGCGCCGGGCACAGTCCACGCTCAGCTATCGGCCCTACAAAAGTGCACTTTGAAAGGATACGCTTATGTCTGAAGAGGGAAAGATTCGCAGACTGGTCGTTCTCCTGGTCATTTCCCTTGTTCTTGTGCTCGGCGGTGGGTTGTTGGCCTCAGCCGCGCAAACCGCCGGGGGCGCCGTCAAAATCCAGGACGTTCGGTTCACCGGCTCGAATGGCGCTCAGATGAGCGCACTGCTTTATATCCCGGCTGGCGTCACCGCCGAAAACCCCGCGCCGGGCATCCTCGCCGTTCATGGCTACATCAACTCACGCGAGACGCAGGACGGCTTCGCCATTGAGTTCGCGCGGCGTGGTTACGTCGTACTGGCGCTCGACCAGACCGGGCACGGCTACTCCGATCCGCCCGCCTTTGCACGCGGCTTCGGCGGCCCCGATGGCCTGCGTTACCTGCGCTCGCTAGACATCGTCGACACAGACAACATCGGCATGGAAGGCCATTCGATGGGCGGCTGGACCATCCTGGCGGCGGCGGCGGTTGCGCCGGACGATTACAAGGCGATGGTCCTGGAAGGCTCTTCGACCGGCGAGCCGTTCGCTGCGCCGGGCACGGCGGATTGGCCGCGCAACGTGGCGGTTGTGTTCAGCGAGTGGGATGAGTTCTCGCTGCTCATGTGGGGCGTCGAAACGCCGCCGGCTATGGTCGACGGCGAGAAGCTCAAGACGCTGTTCAACACCACAGACACGGTTGAAATCGGGCGGCTGTACGGCTCCATCGAAGATGGGACGGCCCGCCAGCTCTACATGCCGCGCGGCACGCATCCGAACGACCACATCTCGACCGAGGCCATCGGCTACGCTATCGAGTGGATGCAGAAGACGCTGGACGGCGGCAACGGCCTGCCGCCATCCGACCAAATCTGGTACTGGAAGGAGATCGGCACGTTCATCGCCCTGATCGGCGGCGTGTTATTCCTCTTCCCGTTTGGCGGGCTGCTGCTGCGCACAGGCTTCTTCCGCGACCTGCGCGCGCCCGTGCCCGACGCCAAACCGGCAACAGGCGTGATGTGGTGGATCGCGGCGGCGCTGACCATCTTCATCCCGGTGCTCACCTACTTCTGGCTGCAAAACCGGGGGGCGGAATGGTTCCCGACCGGCTCCTTCTGGCCGCAGCAGATCACCACGGGCATCATGACCTGGGCGGTAGGCAACGGGCTGATCACGCTCATCCTGTTCCTGGTCTGGCACTTCCAGACCAACCGCCGCGCGGGCGCGACCGCCGAGAACTACGGCCTGACCTGGGACGGCAGGCTGCGCCTGGGCATGATCCTCAAGTCGCTGCTGCTGGCCATCTGCGTGACGCTGGGCTTCTACGTGCTGCTGGCCCTCTCGGACTGGGCGTTCAAGACGGACTTCCGGCTGTGGGTGCTCGCCTTCAAGCCGCCGAGCTTCTTCCAGTTCCAGGTGTCGCTGGCGTACCTGATCCCGTTCGGCTTCTTCTTCCTCATGGCGAGCATTGCGCTCAACGGGCAGCTTCGGCGGGCGCGCGCAGACGGCACGCCGCAGCCAATGTGGCGGGCGATGCTGCTCAACGTAGCGCTGATGGCGGTGGGAATCCTGATCCTGCTGCTGATCCAGTACATCCCGGTGATCAGCAGTGGCCGCCCGCTGCCGCTGGCTGAGCCGCTGCTGACTATCGTCGCGTTCCAGTTTGTGCCGCTGCTGGCCATCGTCGCCCTGATCCTGACCTACTTCTTCCACAAGACCGGGCGCGTGTACACAGGGGCGTTCATCGCGGCGCTGCTGATCACCATCTACATCGTTGCCGGGCAGGCGACGCAGTACGGGTTCTAGAGGCTGTCGGCGACGTTTGGGGCGTGGCCCTCACCCCTGCCCCCTCTCCCGAACGCCGAGTACGGCTGGGAGAGGGGGAAATCACTTCTGAAGGGCTGTGCCCCTCTAACTCCCAGCGGCCTCACGGTGACGTGGCTAGGATGTATGAGGGGTACAAATACCTAACACGTTCTAGGGAGTATCTGGAAATTCGGGGGATAATCTCAGCCTGGCCCCGGTCCAGAGGGCATCACGTCAAGAAAGGTCACCGCCGGCAGCGCCCCGCGCTGAAGCACGGGGCTGCGCCGTACCGCCGGTTCTCGTTCTGACCCCCGGTCCAGAGGGCATCACGTCAAGAAAGGTCACCGCCGCCAACGCCCCGCGCTGAAGCACGGGGCTGAAATCACGAAGCCCTGACGGGCTAAGGCATTGCGCTTCAGCCCGAAGGGCTTCGCCCATTCAGCCCGGTCGCTTCAGCGCCGGGCTGCGCCGTACCGCCGGTTCTCGTTTGATGCGGTTGGCCTGTTGGGGACGAGGACAATCCTCGTTCGGCCTGATTTTCAGACAGGCGTTAGAGGCTGTCGGCGACGTTCGGGGCGTGGCCCTCACCCCCTGCCCCCTCTCCCGAACGCCGAGTACGGCTGGGAGAGGGGGAACGGCGTGGGTTCGCTCGCTCCCCTCTCTACGGCTGTCGGGGTCCCCTCTGGGGTGGCAGGCGTGGAGAGGGGTCGGGGGTGAGGTTGACATCGTCTATCTGGGCAATATCCGCCGGTCGAAGTTCACAACACCCTGTAGAGGCTGTCGGCGACGTTTGGGGCGTGGCCCTCACCCCTGCCCCCTCTCCCGAACGCCGAGTACGGCTGGGAGAGGGGAACCCGGTGAGGGCCGTTCCCGCCGGTTCGACGTCACAACTCCACGAAGTAGCTATCGCACGCCCGGTCGACCAGGTCCTGGCTCAGGGTGGGTGGGCGGTTCAGGTAGCGCGCGATGTCGATGAGCTGATCGAGGATGTCGCGCGGGTGCACGGCCCGGAACTTGCGCTCCGGCTTCAGATACCACTCCTGGAGCAGGTAGCGCAGGCCCGGCTCGTCATAGGGCACACGCTTGGCTTCGCACGCCCGCTTGAAGATTTCGACAAATTCCTGCGGCGTTGGGTCGCCCACCTCGATCTTGTGCCGGATGCGGCGCAGGAAGGCCTCGTCTACGAGGTCTTTCGGATCAATGTTGGTGGAAAAGACGATCAGGACATTGAAGGGCATCTCGATCTTGCGCCCGGTGGCCAGCGTCAGGTAGTCCACGCCTTTTTCGAGCGGCACGATCCAGCGGTTCAACAGGTCGCGCGGGCGCACCTGCTGCCGCCCGAAGTCGTCGATCAGGAACATGCCGCCGTTGCACTTCACCTGATAGGGCGCTTCGTAGAATTTGCCGATGGGATCGTAGATGAGGTCCAGGCCGTCGAGCGTCAATTCGCCGCCGACGATGATCACCGGGCGGCGGATGCGAATCCAGCGTGGATCGCGCTTCACGCCCACCTGACGGCCCGGCAAATCGGCGTCGACGCCTTCCAGAATCTCGTGGTTCACGTTGTCGTACACGCGGATGGTCTGCCCGTCCACGTCGAAGGCGTAGGGAATCCAGATGTCCATGCCGAGCACCACGCGCCCGACTGCTTCGGAGATGGTCGTCTTGCCGTTGCCGGGTGGGCCATAGAGAAAGATCGACTTGTTCGAGTTGACGGCAGCGCCCACCTTGGAATACATCTTCTCGGACAGCACCAGGTGGCCGAGCGCGCGCTTCATCACTTCCGGCGTGGCCTGGACGCGCCCGCGCGCCTGCCGTTTCATGGCTTCCATATACATCGTGTACGGGACCGGGGCCGGGCCGGCGTACTGGCTGCGCTCCAGCGCCTCTTTCGCCTTCTCGATGCCGGACAGCGTGATCATGTACTGCGTGCCCGCTTCGCCCAGCCCGGTCTGGCCTTTGACTTCGAGGTACTTCTTGCGCTTGAGCGACTCCATGATGCCATCGATGACGCCGACGAAGGGCAACTTGATGAGTTCCGCGACCTTCTGGCCGCTCAACACGCCGCCGAAGTAACAAATCTTGAGCGCCAGGTCTTCGATGGCGATGGCATTCAGGCCCGTATCGTCGATGTTGCGGATGGGCGGCGGTTGCCAGGGCTGCTGGACACCTTGCACGCCGGTGGCGGGCGGCGCGGCAGGCTGCTGCGGGTTCAATCGTCCGGTGTTGCTCATGGTTGGCTGCCTACCTCTTTCAATGCAACGAGGAAACGGTCGATCTCATCCGGCGTGTTGTAACCGTGCAGCGATACCCGGATATAGGCGTTGCCCTGGCGATCCCAGTGCTTGACGACGAAGAAACGGCGCGCCGCCAGCCCGGAGACGAGCGCACTCGTCGTGGCGTCGTCCGGGGCAGCGCGGAAGGTGACGATTGGGCCATGGGCGGCGGGCGTGATGACCTCGTAGCCGCGCGCACGCAGGCTGTCTACGGCATATCCGGCCAGCGCCGTGGTGTAGGCATCGATGTTCGACACGCCCAGCTCGTGCAGGAGCGACAGGCTGGCCAGCAAACCCGCCGTGCCGACGATATTCGGCGTGCCGGTGTTGAAACGCGCCGCACCGGGCAGCGGCGTGAGCTTGTACTGGAGCCAGTGCAGGTAATCCACCACGCTGGCGGCGCTCAGGAAGGCGGGCGACAGGTCGGGGATCAGGTCGCCGCGCACGTACAGGAAGCCCTGGCCAGGCGGCCCCATCAGCGACTTCTGCCCGCCGCTAGCCAGCGCTGCGATGTTCATGCCCTGCACGTCGATGGCCATGTGCCCCACGGCCTGGATGGCGTCCACCACAAACAGGATGCCGCGCTCGCGGCACAATGCGCCCAGCGCGGCCAGATCGCTGCGGTGGCCGGTGAAGAACTGGACGGCGCTCACTGTCACGACGCGCGTCTGGCCGTCGATGGCGTCCGCGACAGCGTCGGGCGTCAGGCCGCCGTCGCGCGCCGGGATGATGCGCGTCTCGACGCCGCGCTCGGCCAGCTTCATCCAGGGATAGACGTTGGACGGGAACTCGACATCGCACAAGACGACGTTCTGCCCGCTGACCCAGGGAATGGCGGTGGCGAGGTAGTTCAGGGCGAGCGAGGTGCTCTGGACCAGGACGATCTCGTCGGCGCTCTGGGCGTTGATCAGGGCGCGGAACGACTCCCGGCAGGCGTGGTCGGTCTTCATGAAGGACGCGCCAAACGCCGCCGCCGGGTCCATGAGCAGATACTCGACGACCTGGCGCATGGCGTCGGCGCTGCGGCGCGGCACGGGCGATACGCCGGCGTGGTTCATGTACACGCTCTCCCGCGAGATGGGGAACTCCGCCTCGCGCAGCGCCTGCACGTCGTAAGCCGCTTTGATAGACTGGGGAACGGATAAGGCCATGAATCCCTCGCTCTGATCTAATAGACGGGATTGGCCCTGATTATAGCCCGGAAGGCGATTCGGCTGCCCGTCACAGTCGTGTTTCAAAGTCGCGGCCCGGCGTTTTGTCGAATCAAACGAGGCTTCGCAGCGCGTCCGCCGAAAGCCTCGATGTACACCTGACTGGAAGCGTCGAGCCTATTGCACGGGCGCGCCGCGACAGGCCATGCTCACGCGGATGCCGTTCACGTCGACCGCCTGATCGACCTGCTGCAACTGGTATTCGACCGAGAGCGACGTGATTTCCTGGCGGACCACGATGCTCGGCACGTCGCGCTCCAGGGTGAACAGGTAACGCACCAGGCGGCCCGTCGTCGTGTCGATGACCGCCTCAAGCGTCGTGCGCGTGACGACGTTGTCCTCGGTGGCGCTCTCATTTTCGGCGCGGTACGTGTCCTGGTTGCCGCTGCTGCTGACGAAGCTCAATCCGGCCTGGTTCAGGTCCGTTATGCCCAGCCCGGCGGCGGCGGGCACAAGATGAGCCTCGAAGGCTGGCGACTGGAACAAGGCTGCCGCGTCCGCCGGGGCGCGCGTTGCCCGGCAGGCCACGCCCGGCGACAGCAGATTGCCTTCGACGTAATACACGCCGTCGATCAGGCTGATGGTCGTGTTGCCGGGCGCATACAGGTTCGCGGGCAGGACGCCTTCCTGCTCGATGATGGACGGCTCGGCCTCGCGCACACTGAGGTCAAGCTGGCCGAGCGGCGGATTCTGCTGGAAGGTGAGGATCACCTGCGCCGAGCCGCGAAACTCGTCTTTGGCGGCGGTCAGGCCAGAGTAACGCATGTCGAAGCGGGCGCGGAACCGGCTGAGATCGGCCAGTTTCAGGCCGGCAAAGGCAAACGGGCGCGGCGTCGGCGTCGGGCTGGGCGTCACAGTCGGCGACGGCGTGGCGCTCGGCTCCGGCGATGGGGTGGGCTGCGGCGTCCCGGCCTCGGCGGTTGGGCCGGCGGCGGTGGCGGCGATGGTCGCCTGGGCGATGGCGGTCTGCGCGCCCTCGACGGTGGGCGGCGGGCTGGCCGTGAAGGTTGGCCCGACGGTGGCGGCGGGCTGTTCGATGGCCTGCACGAGCAAATTACGGCCCGCGCCAAATTCGCCGCTCAGCGCCGCGTCGAGCGCCTGCACCAGCGCCGCCGGGCCGCCCAATTCCTGCGCGCGGCGGCTGACCGCGTCGAAATCGGGCAGGGCGCATAGTTCCTGGTAACGGGCGCGCAGATCGAGCAGCTTCTGCGCCGCGGCGTCAAGCTGGTCGCTCACCGGCCCCAGGTCGGGGTAGGTCACGCGGTTTACGTCGGCCATGCCCGTGATGGCCATATCCGACGCGCCGAGCGCCGAGCAGCGCGGTTTTTCGCCCAGCGCTTCGATTTCTACCTGAAAGGTGGTGAACAGCGGGCGCAGCGTGCGCGCCTCGGTATCGATGGCGTTGGCGCGCGCCTGAAGCTGCGCCACGAGCGTATCGCGCGGGTCGGGGGCCGTCTGGACGGGCGTCGGCGTGGGCTGGTTCATCGCCGTGCTGACGGCGCGCATGCCCAGGACCACGACGTTGCCCACGATCAGCACCACGAGCAGGATGGTGAGCAGCCGCCGGACCGTGCCCAGCAGGCCCGCCGGGATGCCGCCGCCCGCACTGGCCGCCGTGGCCGGGCCGCCGCCTGCGTCGCGCTCCATCTGGCGGTAGACGAGCAGCGCCTCACGCACCGCCTTACGGACCGATTTGTCCTGTTCCTGGTTGTGGGACTGCACGAGGAAGGCGATGGCCATCGGGTCGCGGCGCTGGCCCAGTTTTTCGGCGGCGTCACGGCGGATGCGGGGGGAAGCGCCGTCCAGGAGCTGATCGGCAAGCTGGTTGAGTTCGTTGTCGCCCATGATGATCATCGCCCTTTAATCGAGGCGAAATAGGATGCCCTACGGAACGTGACCCTCACTCCCCGGCCCCTCTCTCGGCTACCCCACCTGCTGGCGAGAGGGGAAAACACTAATGCGCTGCCTGTCTTGCTCGCCCCTCGCCATGAGGGCGAGGGGATGGGGTGAGGGTCCCGGCAGGATCAGCGTCAGCGCACCTCGAAGAGGCACGATCCGGTGTTCAATTCCTCGTCGCCGCCCGGCCCAAAGGTCTTTTCGCCGTCTTCGATCTGCTGGGTCCAGGTGACGCGGAAATTCACGCGGTACTCGCCCGGCTCCAGCGTCCCGATGGGCACGTACCAGTACACGGCGAAGTTGCCCTGCCAGCGCCCGATGCCGGACTGGTATGCCGCGTAGTTGTCCAGGTCGCGCAGCATGGTCCACGTCTCGCCGTCGAGCTTCTCGACGTTGACGGCGTAGCGGCTGTAACTCACGTGGTCCTGAATCTGCTGCTGCGTGCTGGCCAGCCACGACCACCAGATGTTGATCGGCTCGTCCGCGCCGAGGCGTTTGCCGCCGTCGGTGCGGCGGAAGGCGGGCAGGTCGCAATAGGCGAGCACGTCGTTGCGCTGTGGGCGGCGCGGGGCAAGGGTGACCACCGGCGTGCCCTCGACGGTGACGCCGCCCGGCTCGACGGCGCGCCGCGTCAGGTCGGCGGTGGACAATACGGCGATAGAGGTCGGACTGGCGACGGTGATGAACTCGCCGGCCATCCAGCCTTCCGCGCCGTCTTCAAGGACCACGAAATACCAGCCGCCGGTCTGATCGACGCCGATCACGGTCAGTTCCGAGCCGCCCGCGACGCTCTCCACGGTTTCAAAGTCGCGGCCCGGCCCACGGCGCAGGTTGACCGTGCGCGTATCGTCGTTCACCGTGCCGCGCACCTGGATGATGGGAACCGGGCTGGGCGTCGGGCTGGCGGTGGGTTCGGGCGGCGTTGCCGTGGGCGGCAGCGTGGCCGTCGGGATCAGGGTGCTGGTGGGGATGGGCGTCGCGGTGAAGCGCGGCGTCATCGTGATCAGCGGGGCGAGCGTGTTCGTGGGAACGGTGGGCAGGGCCAACACTTCCGTGGCGACGCCCGGCGCATTCAGCCCACACGCCGTTACACTCACCAAGACAAGGAACCCGCCGACCCAGGCGGAGACGCGCATCCAATGGTTTTTGCTGCGCAACACGCCGGCCTCCTGCGCATGTGTCGCCCGATGACCGCACGACAGTATTGAGGATTCGATCCTGCCGGACAGATTAACAATAAATCGCCCAACGCACAACTGGGGCATGAGGGCGCTGGTCTGCGCATCGTTCCGCATCCCGATCCCTGGTACAATACGCGCCATGATCGATCTGTCCATCGTCATCGTGAGCTGGAACGTGCGCGGCTACCTCGCCGCTTGCCTCGATTCCATCTCCGCAAGCCTGGCAGCACGCCCGGTGAGCGCCGAGATCATCGTCGTGGACTCGGCCAGCAGCGATGACGCCGTCGACCTGCTCCGCGAGCGCTACCCGCAGGTGCGCGTTCTGCCACAGCGCGAAAATATCGGCTTCACGCGCGGGAACAACCTCGGGCTGGCGGCGGCGGCAGGGCGTTTTGTGCTGCTGCTCAACCCGGACACGGAGATCACCGGTGACGCGCTGGGCCGGATGGTCGCCTACCTGGACGCCAATCCGGCGGTGGGCATCGTCGGGCCGCACACGCTGAACACCGACGGCAGCCACCAATCGACGCGGCGGCGTTTTCCCACGCTGCTCACGGCTATCTTCGAGAGCACGTGGCTGCAACCGCTCGCGCCGCGCCGCATCCTGGACCGTTACTATGTGCGTGACGCGCCCGACGAGGCCACCGCCGATGTGGACTGGGTGCAGGGGTCGGCGCTCATGGTGCGTCGTGAGGTGATCGCGCAAATCGGCGGCCTGGACGACGGTTACGTGATGTTCAGCGAGGAAATGGACTTCTGCCGCCGGGCGCGCGATGCCGGGTGGCGGGTGGTATACCTGGGCGGCGCGCGCATCATCCACCACGGCGGCAAGAGCACCGATCAGGCCGTCGCTTCGCGCCACATCTATTTTCAGCAGAGCAAACTGCGTTATTTTCGAAAGTTTCACGGCGCGCTCCCGGCGGCGCTGCTGCGTATGATCCTGATCAGTTTGTACGTCTATCAGATGGCGCTCGAAGCGGCCAAAGGCGCGCTCGGCCACAAGCGGCGGATGCGCGGCGAGCGGGTGCGGGTGTACTGGCAGGTCGTGCGGGCGCTGGTCAGGCCAGGCGCGCGGGTACAAGGGGCATAAGAAGGGCGGGCAATGCGCATCGGTTTTATCACAGGCGAATATCCGCCCATGCAAGGCGGCGTGGGCGCGTTCACCCGCGAACTGGCGAAGGCGATGGCCGCCGAAGGGCACGACATCTTCGTGCTCACCGACGAGCGGGCGCGCGAAGGCAGCGAGCCGGGCATTCACGTCTCCGGCTTGATCCGCAACTGGACGTGGGGCAGCCTGGTGCAGGTGCGGCGTTGGGCGCGGGCGCACCGGCTGGACATCGTCAACATCCAGTACCAGGCGGCGGCGTTCCAGATGGCCCCGTTCGTGCACCTGATTCCGAGCCGCCTGAGCGG
>JADZBY010000786.1 GCA_020851855.1 Anaerolineae bacterium | reverse complement strand
TATCCCATCTGCGCGACTTCGTCCTGGTGCACCTGGAACAGCATCCGCAGATTGGCCCGGTGAAGCTGAAGCGCGTTGCCGTTGAGCAGGATCCGGCTCTTGCCGCAGCGCTCCAGGTCGACGCGGTCCAGGTACTTGGCCGGGTCATTCTTGCGCCGGGCGGCGTCGGCGTGCTTCTTGATGGCAGCGAGGTAATTCAGGTCGCTCTGGATTTTCTCCTCGATCTCGCCGCGCAGGACGATCTCGCCGTGGCCCTGGATGATGTTCTCGAAGCCGTTGTTTTGCAGGCTGCGCAGCGTCTCGATGAAGGCGTGGTAGTCGCCGTCCACGAAGTAGGGCAGCGCCATGAGGGTATCGGCGGCGAACAGTACGCGCTCTTCTTTGACGAGGCACACAATTGAGTCGGGGCTGTGGCCGGGCGAATGCCACATCTGGAAGGTCTTGTTGCCGACGCGCAGCGTCATGCCGCCATCGTTGAAGACGAGATGCGGCAGGATGATCTCGACGTGGGCCAGTTCGGGCATGCTGGCTTTGGCCTGCGCCAGCCCGTGCCGCCCGCGCGTATCGAGCAGGTCAAAACAGCGCGCGTGCGCCACAACGGTAGCATTCGGAAACTGGCACGTGCCGTAGGTGTGATCGGCGTGGTAGTGCGTATTGATCACGAAACGGACCGGGCAGCCGAGCCGTCCTTCGACATACTGGCGTATGGTCCGCGTTTCTTCCGGAAAGAGAAGGGTGTCGATCAGCACCGCGCCTTCTGAGGTGATGACCGCGCCCGCCGTGACTTGAGCGTACAACTCGCTGGTGAAGATGTAAATGTCGTCCGCGACGCGCTCACGCTGCATGATATTCGCTGGTTCCGTGGACCTTCGATGCGACTTTTCCGTGCAAGGCGCGCAAAGTATAGAAAGTGCGGGGAGTGAAGTCAAGGAGAATGGGGCGTGGGCGTGGGGTTATCGCGTCAGAATCGGGTGAAGCGGCCCCACGCTGAAGCATGGGGCTGAAGCCACGAAGCCCTTCCGGGCTGAAGACGATATTCCACCCGAAGGGCTTTGTACGTTCAGCCCGGTCGCTTCAGCGCCGGGCGGCATCCCGCTTTTCCGCTCCACCTGCTTTGATGCGTTTATCCTGGGGCGAGCAGGGTCTCTTTGGGCGGACTGGCAGTAGGGATAAGGCCGGACGTATCCGCGCATGGTCTGTCGCGGAGCTGTGAAACAGCGGACAACGCAGGCGTTGTCCCTACGATGTCGCGTAGAGATAGGCCTGCCTTGTCCGCAATCTGCGCGCCGTTCGGTTACTTTCCCTCGTCTTCGAAGAGGCCGGCGCTGGCGCTGACGGCCATCAGGTCGTCCTCGTCGGCCTTGAGGACCATGATCCGGCGCAATTCGATGACCTGGTCGCGCAGGGCCGCCGCTTTTTCGAACTCGAGGTCCTTGGCCGCCTGTTTCATCGACTTCTCGATCTCGCGGATCATCTTGTCCAGTTCCGCGCGCGACATGTCCGCCGGGGACACCTCGCGCTCCTTCTCCGGGTGCGTGTCGGCCACCTGGGCGCGCACACGGTCGGTCAGGTCGCGCACCTGCTTGACGATGGTCGCCGGCACGATGTTGTGCTCCTTGTTGTAGGCGACCTGAATCTCACGGCGGCGGTTCGTCTCGTCCAGGGCGCGGCGCATCGAGTCGGTCATCTTGTCGGCGTACATGATGACCTGACCGTTCACATGGCGCGCTGCCCGCCCGATGGTCTGGATCAAGGCCTGCTCCGAGCGCAGGAAGCCCTCTTTGTCGGCGTCGAGGATGGCCACCAGCGACACTTCGGGCAGGTCGAGGCCCTCGCGCAGCAGGTTGATGCCGACCACCACATCGTATACGCCCAGGCGCAGGTCGCGCAGAATCTCGATACGCTGGATGGTCTCGACTTCGCTGTGCAGGTAGTGGACGCGCACGCCCATCTCGGTCAGGTAATCGGCCAGGTCTTCGGCCATACGCTTCGTGAGCGTGGTGACCAGGGCGCGCTCGCCCCGTTTGACGCGGGCGTTGATCTCCTTGAGCAGATTATCGACCTGCCCCTCGACCGGGCGAATGATGACCTCGGGATCGACAATGCCCGTCGGGCGGATGACCTGCTGCACGATCTGCTGCGAGCGCTCCAGCTCATACGGGCCGGGCGTGGCGCTCGTGTAGATCGTCTGGCCCATACGCTGCTCAAACTCCTCGAAGCGCAGGGGGCGGTTGTCCAGCGCGCAGGGCAGCCGGAAGCCGTATTCCACCAGCGTCTCCTTACGCGAGCGGTCGCCGCTGTACATGCCCCGGAACTGCGGGATGGACATATGGCTCTCGTCCACGACGAGCAGGTAATCTTCGGGGAAGTAGTCGAGCAGCGTCCAGGGCGGCGAGCCAGGCGGGCGGCGGTCGAAGTGGCGCGAGTAGTTCTCGATGCCGGAGCACGTGCCGATCTCGCGGATCATCTCCATGTCATACAGCGTGCGCTGGCGCAGGCGTTGCGCTTCGAGCAGCCTGCCCTGCGAGTCAAGCTCGGCCAGCCGCCCGTCTAGCTCTTCGCCGATGTCGTGCAGCGCCGCGTTGACCGTGTCCTCGTCCGCGACGTAATGCTTGGCCGGGAAGATGTCCACGTGGTCAAGCTCTTCGAGGATTTCACCGGTCATCGGGTCATAGTGCACGATGCGCTCGATCTCGTCGCCAAAGAGCGCGATGCGGTAGCCCGTCTCCAGGTAGGCGGGCATGATCTCCAGCGTATCGCCGCGCACGCGGAACACGCCGCGCCGGGGTTCAAGGTCGTTGCGTTCGTACAGGATGCCGACCAGGTGCTTGAGGATGTCGCTGCGGCGGATGGTCTGCCCGACAGACAGCGGCAGCACGACCTGCTCCCAGACCTGCGGGCTGACCAGACCATAGATGCACGAAACGGACGCGACGATGAGCACGTCCTTGCGGGTGAGCAGCGCCGCCGTGGCCGCCAAACGTAGCCGCTCGATCTCCTCGTTGATGTCCGTCTCTTTTTCGACGTACAGGTCGAGGCGCGGCACGTAGGCTTCCGGCTGGTAGTAGTCGTAATAGCTGACGAAGTACTCGACGGCGTTGCGCGGGAAAAACTCCTTGAACTCCGAGTAAAGCTGGGCGGCCAGCGTCTTGTTGTGGGCGATGACGAGCGTCGGGCGCTGGATGCGGTCGACAACCTGGGCGATGGTGTACGTCTTGCCCGTACCCGTCGCGCCGAGAAGCGTCTGGTGGCGCATGCCCTGCTGGATGCCGTCGACAAGCTTCTCGATGGCTTGCGGCTGATCGCCGGTGGGCTGGTACTCCGAGACGAGTTCGAATCGCATCGCCGCTCCCTCACCACTTCATGCGAACGAAGGTTCTAAGTATAGCACATCCGAGGGGCAAAGTTGAGGGTCAAGTGGGGGAAAACGCGCCTCACCCCCGGCCCCTCTCCATGTCCGCCACCCCCAGACCACCCATTGAACGTAAGCGTTCAATGGGAACCCGGTCGGGGACCCCCGACAGCATGGAGAGGGGGTCAGGGGGTGAGGCGTTTTCCCGCTGCCTGCCTTAATGGCGGATTTTGAGGCGATTGCCCTGGCCACACCACTCGTTTGACACCCAAAACGTTTTGGAATAGGATGAGGATGTCTCCAAAACGTTTCGGATGGTATTTTGGACCGAAAGAGTAGCGTTGCGCCATGCCCTCGGCGACCCTGAAATCCATTGCGAAGGCGACCGGGTTCTCCGTAACCACCGTGTCGCGCGCGCTGGCGGGCTATGGCGACGTGAACGAGGCCACGCGCCGCCTGATCATGCAGGAAGCGCAGCGCCAGGGCTACGTGCCCAACCAGCAGGCGCGCGCCCTTCAGAAACAACTCACCCAGACCATCGGCCTGGTCCTTCCCAACGGCGGGCCGCGCTTCCCCAACCCGTTTTTTGAAGAATTTGTCTCCGGCATCGGCAGCGAAGCCACTGCGGTGGGCTTTGATCTGCTCGTCAGCACGGCGTCCGGCGCGGAATCGGAACTGGATGTGTACCGGCGGCTGGTGGGCGGGCGGCGCGTGGATGGGCTGGTCCTGATGCGCACCTGGGTGCGGGATGCGCGCGTCGCCTATCTGGCCACCACCGGCCTGCCGTATGTCGTGTTTGGCCGCACCGAAAGCGCCGATGACTACGTGTACATCGACGTGGACGGCGTGGCGGGCCAGCGCGCCCTGACCGAGCACCTGATCGCGCTGGGCCACCGGCGGATTGCCTACATCACGCCGCCGCTCACCCTGATGTTCGCCAAGTACCGGATGCAGGGCTACCACGACGCGATGGCCGACGCGGGCCTGCCGCTTGACGAGCGTCTCGTGGTCGAGGGCGACCTGACCGAACGCGACGGCAAGGACATCGCGCGGCGGTTGTTGCAGCAGCGCGATGTCGCGCCGCCCACGGCGATCATGACCGGCAACGACTCGATGGCCATCGGGGCGATGAAGGCCATCCAGGAATGCGGCCTGCGAGTGGGCGAGGATGTGGCCGTGGGCGGCTACGACGACGTCTCGTCGGCAGAGCACCTGCACCCCGGCCTGACCACCGTCCGCCAGCCGATCTTCGACATCGGCCAGCGCCTGACGCGCATGTTGCTGGAGCTAATCGCCGGGCGGCAGGTCAGCGCGCGGGCCACGCTCATGCGCCCCGAGCTGGTCATCCGGGGATCGACGGTCCCAGAGCGAATCCCGGACGAAGAAAGGAGGTGAGACGCGCCGACGCCACCGGTCCCGCCTAGCGTGTAGCAAGAACGGCCATTCACTTATCACCAGGCAAGAGGAGTACTTCGATGAGAAAACGTGTGCTGGTCACTCTCTTATTGTTGATCACGCTGTTGCCCCTCTCCGCACTCACCGCGCAACAAAACGTCTCGCTCATCTTTTGGAGCACCGAAGAGCAGCCCGAACGCGCTGCCGCCACGCAGAAGATCATCGACCGCTTCACCGAACAGACCGGCGTTGGCGTCAGCCTGGTGCTGACCAACGAGGACATTCTCGACAGCCTGATGGCGGCCAACCTTGCCGCCGGCACGCTGCCCGATGTGATGTTCCATCCCATGGACTATGCGGCGGCGTGGTATGCCGACGGCATCCTGAACAGCGCGGCGGCCACCCAGGTGATCAAGGACCTGGGCGAAGGGCAGTTCAGCGCGCTGGCGATGGTTGGCGACGGTCAGGGCGGCTACATCTCCGTGCCGACCGACGGCTGGGGCCAGTTGTTGATCTACCGCAAGGACCTGTTTGACGCTGCCGGCCTGGAAGCGCCCACCGATTTCGACAAGATGCGGGCGGCGGCGCAGGCCCTGAACGATCCGGACAACAACTTCTACGGCATCGTCATGGCCACCGACCCGGCGGCAGTCTTCACGCAGCAGACCTTTGAGCACTTCGCGCTGGCGAACGGCGTGCAGCTCACCGACGATGCGGGCAATATCACGCTGAACACGCCGGCCATGGTCGAGGCGCTCGCCTTCTACACCGAGATGGTGACGCAGTACGGCCCGCCCGGCGTGATCGACGTGGCCGGGGCGCGCGGCACGTACTTCGCCGGTCAGGCGGCGATGGTCGTCTGGTCGCCCTTCATCCTGGACGAGATGGCGGGCCTGCGCGACAACGCGCTGCCCAACTGTCCGGAGTGCGCCGACGATACGGCGTTCCTGGCCAAGAACAGCGGCTTTGTGCCGTCGTTCGTCGGCCCCAGCGGCTCGGAGCCTGCCCAATACGGCCAGGTGAGCCTGATGGGCATCAGCACGAGCGCCCCGCCGGAAGCCGTCGAGTTCGTGAAGTTCTGGCTCTCGGACGGTTACCTGGACTGGCTGGCCGTCGCGCCGGAAGGCAAGTTCCCGATGCGGCGCGGCACGCCTGACAACGAGACGCTGTACCTGGAAGGCTGGAGCACGCTGCCCGCCGGGGTGGACCGCAAGGCCCCGCTGGGCGACTTCTACAGCCAGGAGATGATCAACACCATCGCCCAGGGCGCGACCGGCTTCGCCCGCTGGGGGCTGGCGCAGGGCCAGGGTGAATTGGTGGGCGGCATCTACCAGGAGCTGATCGTGCCGGTGGCCCTTGCCGACATCATCAACGGCTCGCTTACGCCGGAAGACGCCGCTGCCGAGATTCAGACGCAGGCGGAAGACATCAAAGCGGCGCAGGCCGAGTAACCACACGCCATCCGTGTCTGAGCAAGCGCCGGAGCGATGCCCAACCGCCTGTGTGGGGCGTTCCGGCGCTTCTCGTTTCTCGGACCACGCTTCAAACACGTAGCCGCGTCTGCGCCGGGAGAAGGGGTGTATGCTACAAGATTTCTCGGTCCTGGAACTGGCGATCTATGCGCTGGCCTGGGCATTTGTCGGCGGGCTGCCCGGCTATTACCTGTTTTTCAGCCTGGACCGCAACCCACGCAGCGGCGCGCGCCTGGGCGTGCTCGCGGGGGTGGCCGTGGGGCTGGTGGGCGCGCTCGCCGGCGTGATCACCAGCGCGCAGGCGGCGGTCAATGGGGCGCTGGCGCTGTGGCTGGCGGCGCTGGTGGGCGGTATCGTGCTGTCTGCGACGGGCAAGGGCATGGGCAACTACCAGCAGCGCGTGACGATGCGCCAGCGCGT
>JADZBY010000785.1 GCA_020851855.1 Anaerolineae bacterium | reverse complement strand
TGATGAGTACGAGGATCGTCTCGGTCGGGCGGCGAATCAGGCTCTCGCAGTAGGCCAGCGCCCGGTTGATGTCCGTGCCGCCGCCCAGTTGCGCCCCGAACAGCACATCGACCGGGTCCTGGAGCAAATCACTCAGATCGGCTACCGACGTATCAAAGGCGACCAACCGGGTGCTCAAGGACGGCAGCGACGCCAGCACCGCGCCAAAGATGCTGGCATACACGACCGACGACGCCATCGATCCGCTCTGGTCGATGCACAGGATCAGGTCGTGCAGCGCCGCCCGCCGCCGCCCATAGCCAATGCGCTGCTCCGGCACGACGGTGCGATAGGCGGGCTGATAGTGCTTCAAGTTGCTGCGGATGGTCCGGTTCCAGTCCATCTCGTTAAAGCGAGGCCGCCGGTTGCGCGCCGCGCGGTTCAGGCTGCCCTGCACCGCCTGCCGCATCTTCGCCGCCAGCCGCCGCATCACGTCCTGCACCACCTGATCCACGACGCGGCGCGCCGTATCGCGCGTTTCGGTAGGCATCGCCTGGTTGAGCGCGATCAACGTGGCAACGAGGTGCACATCCGGCACGACGGCATCCAGCAGCTCCGGTTCGAGCAGCAACTGGCGCAGGTTGAGGCGCTCGATGGCGTCCTGCTGCATCACGCGCACGATGGACGCCGGGAAATAGCGCCGGATGTCGCCCAGCCAGCGCGCCACGTTGGGCGACGAACTGCCCAGCCCGCCCTTCCGGTCCGTCGACGCGCCGCCGCCGCCATACAACTGCGCCAGCGCGCGGTCAATGGCCAGATCGTCGCCGCCCAGGCCGCTCTCAGCGCCGTTGTCCGCGCCTGCGCCTGTCCCCGCGCCAGCGCCCGCGCCTTGCTGCCGCGCTTCACTGTCCGCGCCCAGGATCAGCCGCCAGCGCCGCTCGCGCTCGTCGCCCGGTAACGTCACCTCAGCCTGCCTCGTCTTCCAGCCGGCGCAGATAGACCGCCAGCGCCGCCCAGTACGTTTCGTCCCAGTGCCCGGTGGCCGCGCCCGACGTCGAGGGCAGCACAAATACTGCCGTCGGGCCAATCGTCTCGTCCTGCAGGCCATATTTTACCGGATGCAGGAAAAACTCCTGGGCGGGCCGTTTGCCGTTGAAGGCCAACACGCGCGGCTCGTACTCCGCGATGCGGCCACGCAGCGATTCGCGGGCGTCGTCGTCAAAGTCGAGGTTGCTATCCCGCCCGTACTGCGTCTTGATCAGGTCGGTGAGGCCGATCCCATACTGCACGAGCGCGCGAAAGTCGTCCGGGGCAAGGCGGCGCGGCGTCAGGCCGATGCGGAACAGCGTCTCCCAGAACCGGTTGCCCGGCCCGGCGTAATACGCGCCCGCGCGGGCGGACTTTGCGCCAGCCGCCGCGCCGCAAAACACGACCTTCAGCCCATAATCGAGCACATCCGGTAAAACGGGCATGTCTCCGTGCTCCTGATGTCATCGTCGGCACACCGCGCACCAATACAACGAGGCCACGTCGGTTGGGCGCGGCCTCGTTGTCGATGCGCTGCCATTGTAGCACAGGCGCGGCGTCTCCGCGCTGCCTCGTCATTGGATGCCGCCCACCTTCTTCAGCCAGCCAACGGCCTCGTCACGGCTGAAGAGGATGGACAGCAGTCTGTTCTCCCGCTGCCGGGCATGGGCGATGACCTGCATGAACTGCGCGATAACCGACGGTGAGGTGAGCATGGCGATGGCCAGTTTGATGTCGGGCCGCATCTGAATAAGCTTCTGCCCTCGCTCGCGCGCATAGGATGTAGCGCCGAGTTTGTCCTCGGCAAAGTCCAGAATGGCCAGGAATGGGCGGTCGGCGGGCCAGGCGTGAAGGACGGCCTCGGCGCGATCAAACAGGGTTTGCACCGCAGGCCGCGACGAATGGGGCGTGTAGAAGACCACAATGCGCCGGCCTTCGATCCATTCGACCGATACGCCGTGGTCAAGCTGCTCCAGGTCAGGCGGAGCAGAATCATCGGGTTGGTCATTCAGCCAATCATTCTTTGCGAACACGAGCAGCCTTCCTTTCACCGGAGCGCCGGCTTCGGGGCGGCATCTATTCGATACCGCCCACGGTCTTCAGCCATGCAACGGCGTCGTCGTGTGAGAATACGACGGCGATCTGCCTGCCGCTGCGCTGCCACAAGCGGATCATCACCTGGTAGATCTGCGCCTGAAGGGTGCGGCTCACGACCATTGCCAGGGCCATAGACAACCCGGGGCGTATGACCATCATGGCCCGGCCACGTTCGCGCGCGAAGGGAGTCATGCCCACCCGTGGGCCTGATATGTCCAGAATCATCAGCATGGGCCGGTCGGCAGGCCAGCCGTGGATAATCTCTTCCGCCCGCTCAAAAAGCCCCCGCAGGACGGCTTGCGACGAATCGGGCGTGTAGAACGACACGATGTGACGATCCGCGAGCCATTCGAGCGATCCGCCGCCTTGTAAGGACTCGACGCTTGACGGGCTTGCCGACGCTTGGCCATTGGCCTGGGATTCGTGGTCTGGACTCATGAAGCTTCCCTTCGCTATGCGACCCGGTGCGAGCGCTAGAGCCTGTCATGAACTTGCGACCTCACCCCCTGACCCCCTCTCCACGCGGAGTACCGCATAGAGAGGGGGAACGGCGTGGGTTCGCGCGCTCCCCTCTCCACGACTGCCACCCCAGCGGGGACCCCGGCAGTCGTGGAGAGGGGCCGGGGGTGAGGTACGTATCTTGGCTGCGTCGTTCTGCGTACTGTCCGGCGCTCAAAGTGCATGACAGGTTCTAGCCGATGCCGCCCACTCGCTTCAGCCATGTGATGGCGTCGTCGCGAGAAAAGTGAACG
>JADZBY010000784.1 GCA_020851855.1 Anaerolineae bacterium | reverse complement strand
GCCGCCCCGCGCCCCAACCCGGTGGGGCGGGTTTGGTTTTGTCGTTCGAACACGGGTCCGGATGCCGGGCGCGTCGCGACGCGCCCCTACACGGTGCGGCGCTGTAGGGGCGGCTCGTGAGCCGCCCTCTCTGGCCCGTCCCCGCTATGCTTCCCAGCGCTCGCTGATCTGGAAACCTCGCCTGCGGACCTCTTCCAGGAAGCGCGTGGCGGTGATGGCCTTCTCCAGCGGCCAGACGCCGTGCGGTATCTCGCCGCGCGCGATGAGCTGGGCCATGATCGCGGCGTGCCAGCCTGTCAGGCGCTCCATAGCCGTGAAGCCCGTCGCCTCGTCAAAACGGTCCACCAGCTCGATGACCAGCGAGATGCCCTTGCCGTCTTTCTCGCCCGTGCCTTTGGCGCGCATCACGCACACGTCGGTGACGCGCTCCACCTGCACCTGCGGGCCGAGCAGGGCGTGATACACCTGGCGTGGGATGACGGTCTGGCCGGGCGCGACCTCGAACGGCGCTTCGCGGAACAGGCCCAGGTCCTTGAATGCCTTGAACTGCTGGTAGTGACCCGGATAGCGCAGCGTCTTGTTCTCGTAGACCTGCAAAACGCCCTCGAAGCTGTACGGCACGGTGGACGTGCCGCCCGACGTGACGAAGGCTTCCAGCACGCCGATGCCGTCAAATTCGAGGATCTCCGGCTCGGTCAGCGTATCGACCGGCGTCACCCGGCCATCGCGCAGGAACAACGCCTGCCCGTCATATTCATTGGTCAGGCCGTTGATGTGGAACGAGCACTGGTAGCCCCAGGGCGGGGGCGGATTCTGCGGCAGGCCGCCGTCCCATAGCCGCACCTCGCGCGGGATCGCGCCGCGCGCCCGCAGCTGCTCGACGGCGTACACACCCATGCTGTTGTTCATGCCTGGCCCCATGCCACAGTCGGGCACGATGCTGATGCCTGCTTCCTGGGCCTCGTCGCTCAGGATGAGCTGCTTGAGCACCGTATCCGTGTGGCCGCCCAGATCGACCATGCCGGTGCGCGACTCGATGGCGGCGTGCGTGCAGCCGAGCAGGAACACAAACGGCGTGCCGCACACGAACACGTCGACCGGCTCCAGCAGTGCGACGAGCGCGTTGTGATCGCGCGCGTCCACCTGGGCGCTCGTCGCGATTGGCCGCCCGATCAGGCGGTTGATGCGCTCGGCGGCGCGTCTGGCGGCGTCGGCGTCGGCGTCCGCCAGCAATACGCTGGCCGCGTCGCCAAAGCGGGCCATGTCATAGGCGGCAGCCACGCCCTGGCGTCCCGCCCCAACGACAGCATAACGATACTGGTCGGCCATGGAGAATCCCCCGATCTTGGTGTGGTAGGTGGGCGCTATCTCGTGGAAGAATCGTATCCGGTTGTGGCGGCGAGGACAAAGGGGGCAGCGGCGGCCTCACCCCGCCGTGTCGGGCAGGCGCAGCGTCGTCCTGAGCGCTTTTTCCAGGCTCGTTTCTAACGTCGTCCGCCCCGGCGGCGTGTCCTCGTAGATGATCACCCGCATCTGCCCAATGTCGAACGGGATGTCGTCCTTCGATTGGGCGAGCAGGATACACGGCGTGCCGCAGGTGTGCGCCATCCCGATCTCGTAGAACACGTTCGGATTGCGGCCCGTGCACTCCGCAATGCACACCGTGGCATGGTAAATCGCGGACCAGATGTCCTGAAGAATGTTGTGGGCGGTGAAGAAATCGTCGCCGCGCTCGCAGGTCAGCTTGAGCCGGTCTGTGACGGCCCGGATGTGCGGGTCGTAGACGCGCCGCATTTCCGGCGCGAAGGGCATCATGACGAACACATCGAGGCCGCCTGCGTGGTGGAGCGGCCTCGGCTTGCCAAAGACGGGATACGCCTGCACGTACCGGTCAAGCTGATCCAGGCGGCGAATGTGGTGCGTCAGACCGACGCTGAACAGGTCTTGCACGTCCTTGAGACGGGGTGAGACGCGAAACGTATGCGCGTCCAAAAACTGGGTGTCGGGCGACGTGAGAGCCGGTTCGGCCTCGACCAGCCCCGCATCCACGAGGTAATGCAGGATGCCGTTCACGAAAAGGCGTTTGCGACCGTCCCAGGGCGCAGGATGGCGGTAGGCCGATTCCAGCAATTGCGTGAGCGTCATCGGCCCGTATTCCCGCACCAACCACAGCACGGCCAGACGGTCCGACCGGGTATCGGCGTAGGAAGTCCGTCCCAGCGGAAACGGATTGGTCATCGCGCCCCTTCCCTATTCCCCCGTGATCCCGGTGCTCTCGACCGACTTGACGAACCAGCGCTGCAAGATGAAGTACATCACCAGGAGCGGCAGGATGTTCAGGAACGTGCCGCTCATCTTGACCGCCTCGTTCAGCCGGTCGAAGATGTTCACCGTGCCCGGCGGATAGAGATTCTCGTAGGCCTGGGTGAACTTCGAAAGCTGCATGGGCAGCGTCGTGACGCCGCCTTCGAGGAAGATCGCCGTCAGGAACGTCTCGTTCCAGTACCACACCGTGGAGAAGATGAACGAGACGATGTACGCCGGCAGCGCCGAGGGCACGGCGATGCTGAAGAAGATGCGCCAGTCCGACGCGCCGTCCAGCCGCGCCGATTCTTCGAGCACTTTTGGCAGCGAGCTGAAGCTCTGGTAAAAGATCAGGATGAAGATGGCGCTCCGGTAGCCCTGACCGAGCAGCGCAGGCAGGATCAGCGCCAGCGCATTGCCGAGCAGGCCCATGTCCCGGTAGGTCAACATCTGCGGGATGACCGTGTTCTGCGGCGGGATGATGAACGTGGCCAGCAGCAGCAAAAGGACGATCGGCTTGCCCCAGAACCGGTAGCGCGCCAGCCCATAGCCGATCAGCGACGCTACGGCGGTCTGGATAATCGACGGGATGACGGCGATCAGGATCGAGTTGCCGAGCGTGTTCGGGTAGCTCAGCACACGGTAGGCTTTCTCGTAGTTGCCGAAATAGAGTTCCGTGGGAACCCACTGCACCATCGGGTTCAGCAGGTCGCTGGGACTCTTCATGCTGTTCACGAACATGAACAGCAGCGGGTACAGGTACACAAAGCCGATGGCGATCAGCAGGGAATACAGAACCATGCTGAAGACCAGGCCATACCGCGCGCGGCTGCCCAGCAGGAATCCGCGCACGTTGTCGACGACCGGGTGATGTGCGAGCCGCCTTACCGTCGTCACCGCGTCCCCCTTCGCGCCCACCGCATCAGGAACCAGTAGACAATGGCCAGCAACACGATCATCACGGCGAAATACAGGAAAGCGAGCGCGCTGGCGTAGCCGATGCCGCCGTGAACGTCGTAGGTGCGGGCGTAGATGTAGGCGATCACCTTGTTCTCGGAAAAGTGCGAGAGGGTGATGATGGTGTACACGGCGTTGAGCACCGTCGCCGTCGAGAGCGAGGGCAGCGTGATCTTCCAGAAGCTCTCCCAGCCCGACGCGCCGTCGATGGACGCCGCCTCGTACACGCTCTTGTCGATCTTCTGCAGGGCGGAGAGGTAGATCAGGATTTGCACGCCCGAAAACCACAGGATCAGGATGAACGAGGTGAGCAGGTATTCCACCGGGCTGCGCAAGGCGCGCGGCAGCGTGGTCAGAAACTCCGTCACCGCCGGGATGTTGGCGATGCCCGGCGCGCTGGCCGCGCCCTGCGCCGTCAGCTCTTTGATGACCGGCCCGCTGGTGATGACCACCGGCAAGAAGAAGATGGTGCGGAACAGCCCCTTAAACCGGAAATTCAGGTTCAGGAACATGGCGATGATCATGGCGAAGATGAGCACGATGGGAACCGACACCAGCGTCTCAATCGTGTAGCCGACCAACAATTCCACGAAGCTGGGGTCGGTGAACAGGGCGCGGCTGTAATTCGCCCACTCCACGAAGTTGAGGTCGATGCTGCGCGCCGTCACCGTGACCTGGTTCAGGCTGTACTGGAACGTCTGCAGGAGCGGGATGGCCGTGAACAGCGCAAAGCCAACGATCCAGATCAGGACGAAGCCGTAGCCCTGCAACGCCTCGCGGGCGCGCAGACTAAATTCCAGGCGAAACGGGCGGCGCGCCGCCGTGCTCGTCGTCGTGGTCGTCGTCATGGCCTAGTCTCCACTCTCCACCAGCGCCGCGTCTTCTGCCCCGACGGTGACTGCATCATGCACAAAGGGCCGGTCTGTGTAGTTGACGATGATCCGCATCCCGTTCGCGTACGTCGTGGCAAAGACGCCCTCGGCCAGTTTGGCGTGGCCGGTGATCGGCTGCCCGCGCACCGGGGCGAGCAGCGCGTTCATCCGCTCATACGTCTGCCGGACCGGCTCGCCCCACTGGTCATAGGCCGATGTGTAAATCCAGGCCGAGAGCGTGTTGAGCATGTTGGACGTCGGCTCGTGGGTCAGGAAGTACGATGGGTAGATGCCGTATTCCACGTACCGCAACACGTCCTCTTGCGCATCGGGCGAGAAGTTGAGGACCGGCCCGTAGTAGGGCATGTGGCCGGCCAGGACGATGGGCAGGAACGGCACGGCTTCCGAGGTGAACACGTAGCCGTTGTCGCCCAGCGGCATGTCGTAATAGGCCTGCGCCAGGCCCCACAGGTACTCGTTAGGCCGGTAAAAGCCCAGGCGTTGCGGCGATTCGGCCAGCAGGCTCCGGTAGGCCTCGATGGCGGCTTCACGGCTGAACGGGCGCTCGTCGCGGTGATCGCTGAAGAGCATCCAGCCG
>JADZBY010000783.1 GCA_020851855.1 Anaerolineae bacterium | reverse complement strand
TGCGCAGCTGCTCTGGTTCCGGCACGGCTACGTCGAGTACCGCTTCCCGAACCGGATGCCCGGCCACGTCGTTCTGGACAGCCTGCAGGTCAGCCTGGAACTGTGCTCCGAAGCGCCGAACTCCAACCCGGATTGGCCGTCGAACATCAGCATGTGGCTGAACGGCGTGGAGATCGGGACCTGGACATGCCCCGGCGATTTTGGCGGGCAGCGCGGTGTGCTCACGCCGATCTGGTGGGACGAGTGGAACACCCAGTACGGCCTGCTCAAGATGTGGCGGGTCAACCGTGACGGCTCGTACATCGACGGCGTGCGGATCTCGGACGTCACCATCGACGATCTGGGCATCCTCGGCCACAACTACATCACCCTGCGCATCGGCGTCAAGAACGAGGGCATTCCCGGCGGCGTCAACGTCTTCGGCGCGCGTTTCGGGAATTACCCGCAAGACATCCTGATGCGCTTGCGCTTCCGCCCAAAATCCGGCGGATGATCTCGCAGACTTGTGTGTAATACGGTCAGCGGTGAAAGAGAAAGGAGCGGACATGCACACGAACGCGGCTGACCGGTGGATTTGGTTCAGAATGCCTTTTCTGGAGGTGTGTAATGGGTAGTCGGATGGCGCGTATCCTCTTGATCGTGGCGGCCTTCGCCCTGCTGCCGCTGGCGGCCCCCGCTGCGGCGCAGGAGCCGGTGCAGCTGACCTTCGTCGGCTGGGGCGGCCCCGAAGAAATCGAAGTTTTCACGCAACTCACCAACACTTTCAACGAGAACAACGCGGACGTACAAATTCTGTACGAACATATCCCCGGCGATTACGTGACCGCGCTGAATACGCGCGTGGCCGCCGGGACGCCGCCGGACATCGCCTACATCCCGGACGGCAACTTCTACAGCTTCGTCTCCCGTGGCCAGCTGGTGAACATCCAGGACCTGGTCGACCAGAGCGCGGTCATCGATGAAGAGCAGCTTTGGCCGTCGGCGCTGGGCCGCTACCGTTATGACGAGGCGACCAAGACGCCCGGCGAGGGCGACCTGTATGCCCTGCCCAAAGACATCGGCCCCACCGTTGTGTTCATCAACCGGGACATGTTCGCGGCGGAAGGCGTCGATCTGCCCGATCCGAGCGCCCCGCTGACCTGGGATCAGGTGGTCGAGATCGCCACCAAGCTGACCAAAGACAGCGCCGGCAAGCGCCCCGGTGAAGACGGCTTCAACCCCGAAGACATCGTGCAGTGGGGCGTTGGCGACGTTTTCTTTGAGAACATCGTATACGGCAACGGCGGGCGCATCGTCAGCGAAGACGGGCGCACCTTCGTGGCCGCCGAGGACCAGAACACGATTGACGCCATCCAGTGGATTTCCGACCTGGATCATGTCTATCACGTCCGCCCGACGGCGCAGACCGCCACGTCGATTGGCTGGGGTGCGCTGTTCGAGCAGGGCAAGACGGCCATGACCACCGCCGGGCGTTGGGCCACCACCGGCTTCCGCCAGTCGCTCGCTTTCGACTGGGACGTGATCCCGAACTTCGTCGGCCCTAGCGGCGAAGTGACCGCCTATCCGGGCGAAGAGGACTGCGCGTTCTCCGGCTGGTCCGGCTCGGTCGGCGTCGCCATCATGGCGGGCAGCGCCGGCGAAGAGAACAAGGAACTGGCCTACCGCTTCCTGGAATACATCGCCGGGCCGGAAGGGCAGACCGAACAGGCCGCGCTGGGCTTCCAGATTCCCAATCAGCGTGAACTGGCCAATACGGACGTGTTCCTGCAGCCCGACCAGAAGCCGGCCAACGCCCAGGTCTTCCTGGAAGCGGCCCGCTGCGAGCGCCCCGGCCCCTGGACTGAGACGCCGCTCTATGGCCAGTGGTTTGATGATAACTGGTGGAATGGCGTGTGGCCGGCGGTCGTGAATGACGGCACGGCGCTCGCCGAAGATGAACTCGCAGACCGCGCCCAGGCGTTCCAGCAGGGTCTGGATGAGGCGTGGGCCAGCGTCGACCAGTAAATGGGCGTACGCGCTAACTCGCGACGGTAGCATCGCTGGAGCCTGAGTGATCCCGCAGCCCGTATCCTTCTCCGCAGCTTGAGGAGGATACGGCCTGGCTGTGGGGCAATCAGGCTCATGGTCTTTGTGAAACCAACGTGGGCGCGTCGTGGCGCGCCACTACAGTGTGCCACAGCGGGCACTGCAGGGGCGGCTCGCGAGCGGCCCGCCGCATGGCCGCACTATTCTGCAAATGCAGCGTTCTTGGTGGAAGAATAGGAGGGTTCATGCTGACCCAACCCGCTCCGCGAGTGCGCCGTGGCTTCCGGCTTCCGGAAAGCCAGCTGGGACGGCGCGAAATGCTGTGGGGCTACATTTTCGCCGCTGCGCCTCTGATCGGCTTTCTGCTGTTCGGGGTGATCCCACTGGTTGGCTCGCTCATCCTCGGCTTCACCAAGTGGGATATGGCCGGGGACCCGCAGTGGGTGGGCGGTCAGAATTGGGCCGAAATCCTGAGCTTGCATGTCGCGCCCATCCCGCGCGAGATCGACCCGGAGAGCGGCGAGCCGATGGT
>JADZBY010000782.1 GCA_020851855.1 Anaerolineae bacterium | reverse complement strand
TGCATGGGCAGCACCTGCGCTTCCGCCGGGGCGGGCGATGTGCTCGCCGCGCTCCAGTCGGAAGTGAAAGCCCAGGGCCAGGAACACCGCTGCCGCATCACCGGCGGCGGCTGCCAGGGCTTGTGCGCTGCCGGGCCGATGGTTTCCATGTCCGAAGACGTGCGCTACGAGAAAGTCGAGCCGACGGACGCCAAAGAGATCATCGAGAACCTGGACAAAGCGCCCATCGAGCGGCTGTACATCGCACCCGAAACGCCGTTCTTTGCCCGCCAGAAGCGCGTCGTGCTCGAAAGCGCTGGCCGGCAGGACCCGGAGAGCCTCGAAGAATACATTGCGCGCGGTGGTTACGAAGCCGCCGTCAAGGCGCTCACCGACATGTCGCCCGTCGAGGTGATCGACGAGATCACACGCAGCGGCCTGCGTGGTCGCGGCGGCGCGGGCTATTCGGTCGGCCTGAAGTGGAATACCGTCGCCAAGGCGACCAACCGGCAGAAGTACATCATCTGCAACGGCGACGAGGGCGACCCCGGCGCATTCATGGATCGCAGCGTGATGGAAGACAACCCGCACCGCGTGATCGAGGGCATGATCATCGCCGCCTTCGCCGTGGGCGCGTCGCAGGGCTACGTGTACGTGCGCGCGGAGTACCCGCTCGCCGTCAAGCGCCTCAAGGCAGCCATCCGGCAGGCGCAGAAATTGAACCTGCTCGGCTCCAACATCTGCGGGACGCCGGTCAACTTTGACATCGACGTGCGGCTCGGCGCAGGCGCGTTCGTCTGCGGCGAAGAAACCGCACTGATTGCCTCGATTGAGGGCCGTCGCGGCCAGCCGCGCACCCGCCCGCCGTACCCGTCGGAATCGGGCCTGTGGGGCTACCCGACGCTGGTCAACAACGTCGAGACGTACTCGAACGTCGCACCCATCATCCGCAACGGCGCGGACTGGTTCACCAAGATCGGCACGGAAAAGAGCCGGGGCACGAAAGTCTTCGCCCTGAGTGGCCAGATCGCCAACACCGGCCTGATCGAAGTGCCGATGGGCATGACGCTGCGCGAGATCGTCTTCGACATCGGCGGCGGCGTGCCTGCCGGGCGCGAATTCAAGGCCGTGCAGACCGGCGGCCCGTCCGGCGGCTGCATCCCGGCGCAATATCTCGACATGCCGGTCGACTACGAATCCCTGCTGAGCATCGGCTCGTTCATGGGATCGGGCGGCATGATCGTCATGGACGACTCCTCGAACATGGTCGAGGTAGCCGAGTACTTTATGGAATTTTGCAAGGAAGAATCGTGCGGCAAGTGCATCCCCTGCCGCGTCGGCACGGCGCACCTGCACGAGTTGCTCGGTCGTTTCGTCAAACACGAGGCGACCCTGGACGATCTGGCGCTTCTGGAAGAGCTGTGCACGATGGTCCGCGAAACGAGCCTGTGCGGCCTGGGCCAGGCTGCGCCCAACCCGATCACCAGCACCTTGCGCTACTTCCGCGACGAATATCTGGCGTGCCTCAAGGACAACGGACACGAACTCGAAGCCGCCGGCAGCGCACTCTCTGAGGAGGCCAAATAATGGCGCGCGTTGTCACCCTCAAGATCAACGACCAGGACGTCACCGGGCGCGACGACGAGTCGATCCTCGACATCGCGCGGCAGCACGGCATCTTCATCCCGACGCTGTGCCACCTGGACGGCCTGTATGACATCGGCGCGTGCCGGTTGTGCCTGGTGGAAGTCAAAGGCTTCCGCAAGCTCACGCCTGCCTGCGCCACCTACCCGACCGAAGGCATGGAAGTCCAGACCGACTCCGAGCGGCTGGTGGCCTACCGCCGGACGATCATCGAAATGCTGTTCTCGGAAGGCAACCACATCTGCTCGGTGTGCGTGTCGAATGGCCACTGCGACCTGCAATACCTTGCCAGCCGCCTGGGCGTCGATCACATCCGCGTGCCGCACCTGAACCCGAAGCGCAACGTGGACGCCTCGCACGCCCGCTTTGCGCTGGACGAGAACCGCTGCATCCTGTGCACACGCTGCGTGCGCGTGTGCGAGCAGATCGAGGGCGCGCAGACCTGGGGCACGATGGACCGCGGCATCATGTCGCGCGTCATCACCGACATGGACCAGCCCTGGGGTGACTCGCAGACCTGCACGAGCTGCGGCAAGTGCGTCCAGGTGTGCCCGACCGGCGCGATCTTCGAGAAGGGCCGCGCCGTGAGCGAGATGATCAAGCGCCGCGAGTTCTTGCCCTATCTGGCGTCCATGCGCAACGGCAAAAACGGCCACGGCGAGCGGTAGAAGAGCGAGGGAACAGAAACACGCTATGGAAAAGAAGAAATTCGCCTCGGTCTGGCTCGACGGCTGCTCCGGCTGCCACATGTCGCTGCTCGACATCGACGACCGCTTGCTGGAACTGGCCGACGTCATCGACATCGTCTACAGCCCGCTGGTGGACCCCAAAGACTTTCCGCCAGACGTGGACCTGACGCTGGTCGAGGGCGCAGTCGCCAACGAGGAAGACCTGCACAAGATCAAGCACATCCGCGCCCGCACCAAAGTGCTCATCTCGCTGGGCGATTGCGCGGTGAACGGCAACGTGCCCGCCATGCGCAACCAGTTCGGCCCGAAGGCGGTGCTGGCCAACGCGTACCTGAACGACGACGTGCTCAACCCGCTCATCCCGACGGTGGGCGTGCCGCCGCTGCTGCCGGTGGTCCGGCCCGTGCACGCCGTCGTCAAGGTGGATGTGTTCGTGCCCGGCTGCCCGCCCTCGGCAGACACCATCTTTTACGTCCTGTCCGAGCTGCTGGCCGGGCGCACGCCTGATCTCAGCGGCATGACCCGCTTTGGAGCGTAATCCCATGGCCGTTCCAGAACTGACCATGACCAAGACGATCACCATTGATCCGGTGACCCGCATCGAGGGCCACTCCAAGATCACGCTCTACCTCAACGACCAGGGCGAGGTCGCGGACGCGCAGTTTCACGTCACGCAGATGCGCGGCTTCGAAAAGTTCGTCGTCGGGCGGCCCTTCCACGAGATGCCGTCGCTTATGGCGCGCATCTGCGGCATCTGCCCGGTCAGCCACCTGATCGCGTCGGCCAAAGCCTGCGACGCGCTGCTGGCCGTGCACACGCCGTACCCGGCCCGCAAGCTGCGCCGCATCATGAACCTGGGCCAGATCGCCCAGTCGCACGCGCTCAGCTTCTTCTACCTGTCCTCGCCCGACCTGTTGCTGGGCATGGACGCCGATCCGGCGGCCCGCAACATCCTGGGTGTGTACAAGGCCAACCCGCAGCTGGCGCGCGACGGCGTGCGGCTGCGCCAGATGGGCCAGACCATCATCGAGCTGCTCGGCGGTAAGCGCATCCACCCGGCCTGGGCCGTGCCCGGCGGCGTCAGCTCGCCGCTGACCATCGAGAAGCGTCAGCAGATGCTGGCCATGATCCCCGAAGCGCTGCAGATCACGCGCCGGACGCTGGATTGGTATCGCGGCGTGATGGAGCGCTTCAAAGACGAGATCGCCAGCTTCGCCAACTTCCCGACCCTGTTCATGGGTTTGGTGGACGAAGACGGTTCGCTGGCCATGTACAACGGCAAGCTGCGCATCGTCGGCCCGGACGGCAAGATCGTGGCCGATGGCCTCGACGGCAAGGATTACCCGGACTTCATCGGGGAAGCCGTCGAGCCGCACTCGTACCTGAAATCGCCGTACTACAAGCCGATGGGCTATCCGAACGGCATTTACCGCGTCGGGCCGCTGGCGCGCCTGAATATCGTCGACCGCGTCGGCACGCCGCTCGCGGACGCTGAATTTGCCGCCTTCCGCTGGCTGGACCGGCAAAGCTCGTTCCACTACCACTATGCGCGGCTCATCGAAATCCTGTACTGCTTCGAGCGCATCGACGAGCTGCTGCACGAGCCGGACATCCTGAGCACGCACGTGCGCGCCCACGCCGAGCCGAACAACTTCGAGGGCGTCGGCGTCAGCGAGGCCCCGCGCGGCACGCTCATCCATCACTACAAGATCGATGAGAACGGCCTGATCACCTGGGCGAACCTGATCATCGCCACCGGCAACAACAACCTGGCCATGAACCGGGGCGTGTTGCAGGTCGCCAAGCGCTTCGTCAAGAGCGACAAGCTGCAAGACGGCATGTTGAACCGCGTCGAGGCGGTCATCCGCTGCTTCGACCCGTGCCTGAGCTGCTCAACGCACGCGGTGGGCGAAATGCCGCTGCGCGTGGAACTGGTCGGCCCGGACGGCGCGCTGCTGGACGAACGGGAACGCTAATCACCGGCGAAAGCTGGTTTCCTTCATCTCTCTTCTCTCCTTCCGAGGCAGGTGGGGCGGTCCCAACGGATCGCCCCATCTGCTTTGTAAGCGCAACGTCTATCCGGGCGGTTCGCGAACCGCCCCTACAGCGGCAGCGCACGTAGGGGCGCGTCACGACGTGCCCGCGACCCGGATTCGCCGTAAATCGCTGAATCCCGGAAGACGCCTCGCTTCACCGCTGTTCCTGCCGAAAAAACCGCCTTCCCGCCCTAGAATTGATTTTCCCTTACAACTCTTGACAATTGGCTCCCGTCACCTTTGGCGGGGCGCTTCGGTTATACCGGATAGAGCGGGGGAACTCGGTCGATTCTTCACGCGCCATTGGGGGGACCACCGGCGCGCTTCTGTGAAAGGATTGATCGAGGCCACAGAGAGAATTCATGCCATGATACGACTATCCAAGGGCATTATCCGTCCAGTCCGGCAGAAGGAGCATGGGGGATGAGTCGAACGAGCCGATTACTTGCACTGTTCTTTGTCGTCGTACTCGGCGTCAGCGCCCTGTACGTCTCGCTGCCGGGCGCACCCGTGGCCCAGGCGCAAGGGCCAACGGGCACGATCACGCCCGCGACAACCACGTTGACCAACGACGGTTCGCAAGGCACGGTCACCGTCGAAGTCCTCAACGGCGGCGTTGCGGTCCAGGGCGCAAGCGTGGCGGTTGCCGTGGCGTCTGTACCCAGTCCACTACCGGCTGGGGTCACGCTCAGTGCTCTGAACGGCACGACGGGCGCCGATGGCAGATTCAACGTCACGGTGTCCTACTTGCCTGCCACCTCAGAGACGCTGCAGCTCACGTTCACGGCGTCTGCAACCGTGGGGGGAAATCCCGTACCGGTCGCCGGGTCGGCAGTCGTCAACTTCGTGAAAGCGCCCGCCAGCCCAACGTTCAGCATCGTCTCGCTGGCCGATGCGACGCTGGGCGCTGTGCCGGCGGACAACTTCTCGGAGACTCGGATTGTCGTCCAATTGCGTGACAGCCAGCGCCGGTCGCCGGGTGCAAAGCGCGTTCGACTCGAGCTGGAGTCGGGCACGACGGATGGCCTGACACCCGCCCTTCCGGTCGAAGCAGACACGGACAGCGCCGGCAACTTCACTTTCGCTGTGAAGTCTTCTCTTCCGAAGGACGTAGTCTTCCGCGTCTTCAACGTGACCGATAACTTCATGGTCCAGGGGCGACCCTCGGTCAGTTTCTACGCCGCGCCGCCGACCGCGATCTCGACGGTTACGGTGACGCCTGACCCGGCAAATGTGCTGGGCAATGGCGTAGATTTGGCAACCATCACTGTCACCGCCAAGGGCCAGGGCGGCAATGCGCTCGAAGGCGTTCAGGTCACCCTGAATGGCCTGGATGCGTTCTACAACGGCGGAGACACCGCTCCCAAGACAACCGGGGCCGATGGCCGGGCAGTTTTTACCGTAAGCTCGGGGCGGACGGACCTGAACCGTGTGTTCACCGTCACGCTACAGCGCACGGGTCCTGGCGGCGGAAGCCCGGTCACGTTGAACGTGCCGGCCATCAATTTCACGGCTGCACCGGCCATTGAGGCCAATTCGTCCATCAGCGCGCCGCCGGGCAGCGTTCCTGCCGACAATACCGCGACGAAGGTCATCACGGTCTTCGTGCGGAACCAGGGCAACTTTGGCATCCCCGGCAAGGAAGTGCGGCTGACGGCCAGTTCGCCCGACGTCACGATCACGCCGAGCGTGCCCACCTTCCTAACGGATAACGAGGGCAAGATCGAGTTCACGGTGTCGTCGCGGGCCGCAGGTGATGTGACCTTCACGACGAACCAGATCGATGGGTTCACAAAATCCATCGTTGTGAACTTCACCGCCGCCCCGACGGACCCTGCCAAATCCACCATCACGCGTGACCCGACGGGCAACGTCGAGTCGAACGGCTCCAGGGTGCTGGTGACCGTCACGCTGGTGAATGCGGGCATGCTACCGGTCACCGGCCATACCGTCGTGCTCAACCCGGAGCCGGCCACGCCGCAGGCCGTCCAGGATGCGCTCATCATCGAGGCGGCGCCGGATGGCAATCCAACGGACAACAACTACCTGTTCTACGTCAGCGCCATCGCGCCCAATGCGCTTGGCGACGTGCAGTTCCAGGCCACGGACGTGACGAACAACGTGACGCTGAGCACCCTGCTGACCATCAACTTCATCGCGCCGAGCGTCAGTGACGTGAACTCGCGGGTGGATGTGGTGGGAGAGCCGCCCAGCGCCCTGCTCAGCGTCGTTGCAGATAACACGGCAACGGCGACCATCCGCGTGACGGTGAAGGATGCGAACGGCAACCCGCTGCCCGGTCGCAGCGTGACGCTGATCGCCGACAACGCCAACGTCACCATCACGCCCAGCACCCCGACGCAGACGAGCG
>JADZBY010000781.1 GCA_020851855.1 Anaerolineae bacterium | reverse complement strand
GCGCCGGATGGAAGCCGAAGCGCCCAAGATTAAGGTCACCTTCCGGCCCGGCCAGAAGGTCCGCATCATCGACGGCCCGTTCAACGAGTTTATCGGAACGGTCGGCGACATCGACATGGAAAAAGCCAAAGTCCGGGTGCTGGTCTCGTTCTTCGGACGCGAGACGCCGGTCGAGCTCGACTTCCTGCAGGTCGAGAAAGCCTGACAGCACCTGTTATTCTCACGAACGCCAGCCCCCTGTTCTGGGGGCGCCTTGTGTGTATGGTACAAGAAGGAACAATGTCATGGCCAAGAAAGTAAAAGCAGTTGTCACGCTCCAGATCGCGGCTGGCAAAGCCAACCCCGCGCCGCCCATCGGCCCGGCGCTGGCCCAGCACGGGATCAACCTGATGGGCTTTTGCAAGGAATACAACGCGCGAACCAGCACCCGCATCGGTGAGATCATCCCTGCCGAGATCACCATCTTCAGCGATGGGTCGTTCCGCTTTATCCTCAAGAGCCCTCCGACCGCCTTCCTGATTCGCCGCGCGGCTGGCGTCGAAAAAGGGTCGTCTATACCCAACCGGGACAAGGTGGGCAAGCTCACCCGCCAGCAGGTCCGCGAGATTGCGGAAGTCAAGATGCAGGACCTCAATGCCATCGACATCGAGGGCGCGATGCTCCAGGTCGAAGGCACCGCCCGCAGCATGGGCATTCTGATCGAAGAGTAATACCGTTACGTCGTGGGAGGGCTTCGCGCCCACTCGCACCACAAAGGAGAACCAAATGGGTACGCACGGAAAGAAATACCTGGAAGCCGCCGAGAAAATCGATCGGGCAGTGCTCTACAGCCCGGAAGAAGCGATCACCTTGCTGAAGCAGGTCGCGACGGCCAAGTTCGACGAAACGGTCGAGCTGCACCTGCGCCTGGGCATCGATCCACGCCACAGCGAGCAGCAGATCCGCACGACCGTTATCCTGCCGCACGGCCTGGGCAAGACCGTCCGCATTCTGGTCTTTGCCGAGGGTGAAGGTGCCCGCGCCGCGCAGGAAGCCGGCGCCGACATCGTGGCCGACGACGAGGTGATCGCGCGGATCGCGAACGAAGGCTGGACCGAGTTCGACGTCGCGCTGGCCGTTCCCGACATGATGCGGAAGATCGGGCGCCTGGGTAAAGTGCTGGGTCGCAAGGGCCTGATGCCCAACCCCAAGGCCGGCACCCTGATCCCGCCGGAGGATATTCCGCGCGCGATCGAAGAGGCGCGCGCTGGTCGTATCGAGTTCCGCAACGACAAGACGGCCAATATTCACGTCCCGATCGGCAAAGCGAGCTTCGACGAAGCCAAACTGCGCGACAACATGGCGGCCGTCATGGATGCCGTCCGCCGCGCCCGTCCCTCGGCTGCCAAGGGTACCTACGTGCGCCGCGCGGTGCTGACCTCGACCATGGGGCCCGGCATCCGTATTGACCCGAACGCCGCCTTGGCCATGACAGTCTCAGCGTAAGTCCGGCGATCCTGGCTGCTGGAAATGTGGGTACCGGGAGGCGTCTGCCTCCCGGTATTTCTTTGGGAGATCCCCGGTGACGGTGTCATTCACTTCAGAGGGCGACATCTTCGCGACGGGCGTGCAGGCTGTTGGTGTCCCGTTATCCGCCAATGGACGGGCCGGAGCCAGCCCCTTCGCCACCGCCCTGCAAGACCGCTATCCGGCCTTCGTCAGCGACTACGGCAAACGCGGGCGCGCGGGTGCGCTGCTCCCGGGCCGTCTGTGGCTGTGGCGCGATACGCAGCCGTGGTTGCTGGGCTTAATCGTTCGCGAGACGCCGCATGGCCCGGCCCGTCTGCGCTTCATCGAGCAGGCCATCCTCAACATCTATCAGGACTGGCAGCGCGAAGGGCTGCACAACCTGGCCCTGCCCCGGCTCGTCGATGAGCCGGAATGGCGGTCGGTGTGCAATATGCTGGGCCACTATCTCGACGCGCCGCCCCTTCGCGTCGTGGTCTACGAGCACGTCTTTGCCGGCTGAGTGCCTACATGGAGAGGCTAGCCGGTCGCAAGGACGGACTGACTGCGCCCGGCCTGGACGCATAGACGCTCGCCCCCGGCGGCCAGCCAGTCCTCGAGCGCGTCACTCGTCTCGTCCCCGTTCTGAACATCGGACCACAGCCCGGTCGCCCAGCGGTAGTAATACTGCGTCTCATTAGCCCAACTGCTGAACGGCCGCTGCGTGACGCTGGGGCCGCCATTGTAACAGGCCAGGGCCGTGCCCAGGTCCCACCCGGCGAACTGCGTCAGGCACTCGTAGAACACGGTCATGCCGCGCGCGACGTTGGTATCGGGGTTGATCATGTTCTCGCCATTCTGGAAATGAAACGGCATGACCTGCATCAAACCCAGCGCGCCAGCGTTGGATATCGCGTTCGGATTGCCGCACGACTCGATCTGGATGACGATGGCGATTACATTGGGGTTGACGTGATGCTCGCGCGCCCAGCCTTCGATCTCGTCCCGCCAATACAGCACTTCCGGGCGGAAGAATGACGCTAGCGGCGCGTCCGGATTGGCGATGGTCTGCGAGTGGCTGCTGCCAAACGGCCAAACCTCGAAGGCGATCACGACCAGCGCGGCCACAACCAGCATCCCCAGCGCCCAGAACTTGCGCCGCCGGACCCGCCGGGGCTCTTCCGCGCGCGGCGCAGTCTTCTTATGCGATGCCTGCTTCTGTTTGGTCATCTAGGGCTGAACCGTCTGCAGTGGATTGGGCACGAACACGAGCAGGAATATGACCATCGCGGCATATCCCAGCCAGCGGCGGCGGCGCCCCAACTGCGTGATGTTATCGAGTGGGACGGCATAGGCCCGGCCCAGGAACATCAGCAGCAGCGTCCAGAGAATCCACGCAGAGTTGAACAGCGACAGCAGCAAGAACAGGCCCAGGATCGGGTAGTACAGCCGGTAGGC